>CAJUBG010000120.1 GCA_910584575.1 uncultured Dorea sp. | reverse complement strand
AAATAAGAGTAGCAAGAGCCTGTTTGGTCCTGCTACTCATAGTATTCCCGAAGACATCATCGACTTTGCGGCGTACTGCGCCCGAACCATTCTTAAGCACATGGGAAAATGCCTCATATTCCCCATGGATATCCGTAAGGAAATGCTCGGTTCCTTTCGGAAGGTTTAAGATGGCCTGCAGATTGATTATCTCCGTCGATGCCATTGCGATGGTCGGATATAATTGAGAAAGCCTTTCCAGATAACGTTCTTCCAAATCTTTCATGATTATCCTCCCATGTAAATAATATTCTTCTGTATACTATGCATGATATTTTAGAACCGGATTACATCCGACATATCATACGCCCCCGCCGGCTTTCCCGCAAGAAACTTGGCCGCCTCCACGGCGCCCTTGCCGAACACTGTCTTGGAATAAGCCGTATGTTTGAATTCAATCACCTCGTCTGCCCCTGCGAAGATCACCTCATGCTCTCCCACAATGGTTCCTCCCCTGACCGCCGAGATGCCGATCTCCTTTTTGTCACGCTTCTTTCGCACCTGGCTTCTGTCATACACATACTCATAAGTATGGTCCATGGCCTCATTGATGGAATCTGCCAGCGCCAGCGCCGTCCCGCTGGGCGCATCCACCTTCTGGTTGTGATGCCTCTCCACCAGCTCGATATCGAAGCCCGCCGTGCCAAGCACCTTCGCGGCATCCCAAAGCAGCTTTAATAAAAGGTTAATCCCAAGAGACATATTGGCTGATTTTAACACCGCCGTCTTTTCGGACGCTTCCTTTACCCTCTGAAGCTGTTCGTCGGAAAGCCCCGTGGTACACAGCACCACCGGAATCCTCCTGTCTGTGCAGTAGTCAAGCAGGTCATCCACCGCCTTTGCATTGGAAAAATCGATGATGACATCCGCCTTCACATCGCACTGATCTATACGTTCAAACACCGGATAATCATTGTTTATCCCTGTATAGGTGTCAATTCCCGCTACTAATTCTATCCCCTCGTCGGCTTTGATAAGGCCGGTAATCACCTGCCCCATCTTGCCGTTACATCCATGCATGATTGCACGTACCATCTTTTGTCCTCCTATATAATTCCGAATTCTCTCATTGCGGCGGCAAGCGTCTCCTCATGCGCCTTAGTAAGCTCTGTAAGCGGCATACGAAGACCGCCGCAGTCCATACCCATCAACTGCATTGCCTTCTTAACCGGAATAGGATTGACTTCACTGAACAACTGCTCTACCAGCGGAATCGCCCGAAGCTGAAGTCTGGCGCTTCCCTCCACGTCTCCCGCAAAAAACTTAGCGCACATATCATGAGTCTCCTTCGGCGCCACATTGGACAGCACAGAGATGACACCCTTGCCCCCAAGGGAAAGTATCGGAACAATCTGGTCGTCGTTTCCCGAATACAAATCCACATTCCCATCTGTCAGCGCCATAATCTTAGCCACCTGGGAGATGCTGCCGGAAGCCTCCTTCACGCCCACAATGTTATCCACCTCCCTGACAAGAGCCGCCACTGTCGCCGGCTCAATATTACATCCTGTACGGCTGGCTACACTGTACATGATGATGGGAGCCTTCGCCTCCCTGGCAACCGCCTTGTAGTGGGCCATAAGCCCTGCCTGGGTCGCCTTGTTATAGTAAGGCGTCACGAGAAGAAGCCCGTCCGCCCCGTACTGCGCCGCCTCCTTAGACATGTCGATTGCCGTCCTGGTGCAGTTTGAACCTGTTCCGGCAATCACCGGAATCCGTCCCCTGGCACGCTCAATGGTAAACTTCACACACTCCAGATGTTCTTCCTCCGTCATCGTGGCAGATTCCCCCGTCGTGCCGCAAATGATAATACTGTCCGTCCCGTTCTCACAATGGAAATCGATTAATTCGTCCAGTCTATCATAATTAATACTCTCGTCTTCGTTAAATGGTGTGACAATCGCCACTCCGGCTCCTGTAAAAATAGCCATTCGTAATCCTCCTGACATTCATATTCATTTTATAAAAATTCTATCATTAATCAAATATGATGTCAATGAAAGTTCTCTAATCCTCCAGACATTCCAACTTGCTGACCGATACTTCATAGGCGACTCTTTTCTCCGTCTCTGTCTCCGTCAGCTTCTTTATATATTCCCTGCTTTGAATCCTCCCGATAATCTGGACATGCTCGCCAACTTCAAATCCCGACGCAAATCTGGCGTTCCTTCCCCAACAGATACATGGTATGTAGTCCGACTTTCCATAGGGCCTGTTCACAGCAAGCAGAAGATCCGCAATCTCCCTGCCAAGAGGCGTCTTGCGGTAAACCGGCAGCTTACATATGTAACCGTCCAGGAAAATATTGTTCGTCTTTGCCCCGTCAAGCTCCTCCTCAATAAAGGACACCTCTCTCACAAACACAGACAGCACCAGGCGGTTCTTCTGCTCGTCGTGCCGGTTGTACGACCTGAACTGCCCGCTTACCATGATAAACTCTCCTGTGTAATCCTGCGTCACGTCAATGAGCCTCTCCGATATCATCAGAGGGATATTATCCTCCGAGTTACTCAGACGCTTCACATGCACATCTACCATATAGAAGCCTTCTCCGTAGACCTCATGGCTGAAAAGAAACGGTGACGCAATCTCTCCCATAATGGTTACCT
>CAJUBG010000119.1 GCA_910584575.1 uncultured Dorea sp. | reverse complement strand
ATTCACTCAGCCCGTATGCTTCTAAGTCTTTCAGGTATTTATCCCAATCCGCATCGGTGAAGCCGTTCATGATCCAGTCTGCTTTCTTTGCATTGATGGCTTTCTGGATATCCGCCTGCAGGTTCGAGAGCTTCTCCGTATCATCCCGGCTCATAAAAATATTCGGGTATACATACTCTGTGTGCATATCGGGCGTATAATACTCTTTGATCCAGTCCAGACGGTACTGCGCGTCGTCCGGACATGTCACATACACGTCATAATATTCATCCAGAATGGCAAGCGGTCCTCCAACCGCTTCTGCCTCTCTTACCTCTACCGGAGACGCGTCGCCAAGCGGCGCATGCTTTAACATATCCTCCCCGTCGGCGTTTTTCCCCATCTCAAAGATATCAAACTCATCGTCCTCCCCATAGGTTCCCCAGTTATTCTGCGGAGACTGCATCGGCGCGTACATCTGATCCAGCCATGCACATACCAGCGCCGGATTCTCAGCAACCGAAGTTACCACACACCGTCCGCGGTCAAATCCACTGGTGAACGAGCCGTTCTGCGGCGTCAGGTTCCGTGTATCCGCAGTCAGGACCGGAAGCGGTACCCAATCCTTCAGATTGTCAATATTCCCCACATCCCAACTAAAGCATACCCCATAACGTCCGGACTTTCCCTTTGATACATAGGTAGACCATTCCTGTGTAAATGCTTCCGGGTCAATCAGCTTTTCTTCATACAGCTTATTCAGCCACTCAATTCCCTTCTTATATCCCTCCTGGACTGCGGTACAGATTACCTTCCGGTCATCTGTAACTGCGATATGCCGGTCTTTATCCGGATCGCCGTATCCTTCTCCAAAACCATTAATCAGAATCGCCGGGTCCTGATCTCCGTTATTGACGATACAGGACATGGGAATAATGCTTCCTTCAATTCCAAATTCCTCCTGAAGCTCTTTTGCATGGTCACGGAATGCAATCAGAACCTCCTCAAATTCCTCCACCGTCTCCGGAATCTCAAGCTTCAGGAAATCCAGCCATTTCTTATTAATAAAACTCATATTTCCTATCGTCTGGATGGCCGTCTTATTCGAGCCAAGCTGCTCAATCCAGGGCAACGCCCAGATATGCCCGTTTACATCCGTACACATAGTCCGATACTCCGGATATTTGTCAAATACAGATTTCAGATTCGGCATATACGCATCAATGTATTCCTCCAGAGGAATAATCGCGCCATATTCCCCGTATTTTAACAGATTACTGTCCGAAAATCCCGCTGAAAAGATAAAATCTGTCAGCTTATTGGGATCCGACATATTCAGTGAAATCTTGTCCGGCCACTGGTCGGATTGTATCGCCGTCCAGTCAATTTCCACATTCGTCTGTTCCTTAAGCCGCTTAAAAATCGTCCGGTTATTCGGCTCTGATTCCGTACTGGGCGGATAGCTGATCATGCCTGTTAATGTTGCTTTTTCCTTCAATGGAAACTGAAGCGTTTCCTCATCCACAGGGCGGAAGGTCCCGTCATTAATCTTTCGCTTCCCTGCGCAGCCCGCAAGGGAAACCGCCATACACACCGCCAGAGCCGCCGCCGCGAGCTGCCTTCCATACCTGCGGTTTTTATATCTGTTATGAAATCTATTATAAAATCTGTTCCTCATCGTCTGCCTCCTTCTTATCTTATCCCTTTACGGCGCCTGCCATGATACCGCTGTCAAAATATTTCTGGAAGAACGGATACATGATCAGAAGCGGTAAACTGGAAATAATAATGGTTGCGTATTTCAGAAGCTCTGCCAACTGCGCGCGTGCGGCTGTACTCTGCATATCCGCGATCATGCCGGATTCCGGCTGGTTCTGGATCAGGATAGAGCGCAGCACAAGCTGCAACGGCTGTTTTGCAGAATCATTCAGGTAGATCATAGCGTCAAAGTAACTGTTCCACATGGCAACAAACTGCCACAGTACAAGCACGGCAATCACAGGAGTACATACCGGAAGCAAAATCTTGAAGAAAAATGTCAGCTCGCTTGCCCCGTCTACATCTGCCGCCTCACGAAGTTCCTGAGGAATTCCTCTGTAATAAGTCCTTGCAATGGTCATATTCCACACACTGAACGCCCCCGGAAGAATCACTGCCCACATGCTGTCCACAAGTCCCAGATTACTTACTACTAAGTATGTAGGAATCAGGCCGCCGCCAAAAAACATAGTAATCATAAAGATAACGTTAAAGAAGCCTTTCCCTCTGAAATCCGCCCTTGACAGCGGATAAGCCGCCAGAAGCGTCACCGCCACAGAGACAACCGTAAACACTACGGAATAGATGACCGCATTCTTAAATCCAATCCAGATCTGGCTGTTTGTCATGACACGTTCATAAGCGGTTGCCGTCCATTTACTGAAATCAAAAGTTATTCCCTTGTTCTGAAGTGTAATAGGATCCATGAAGGATGCAACAATAATATAAGCCATCGGCACAATAATCGCAATCACGAATAAGCCCAACAATATGTATCCAATCGTCAGCAGCACCTTATCCTGCCCCGAATATCTCGTAAAATTTTTCTTTTTCATCTTGCGCACACCTCCTTAGATTCCCTGTCCGTCATTCATCTTCGCCACGATCTTATTTACGACAAGCAGAAGAATGACATTGATGACTGTGTTAAACAGACCTACTGCAGTTGAAAAGCTGTAATCACCGTCAATCAAACCTTTTCTATATACATAGGTAGCAATAATCTCTGATGCCGGAAGGTTTAAGTCCGTCTGAAGGGCATAGGCTTTCTCGAAGCCGATGCTCATGATATTTCCTGCCTGGAGAATAAACTGGAT
>CAJUBG010000118.1 GCA_910584575.1 uncultured Dorea sp. | reverse complement strand
CCAACTGCTTAATGTATGGCGGCATGGAACTGGAATCTGCGACTTCATGTCTCTTTGCTTTAATCTCAGCTTTTGACATGGTACGTCTGATTTCTCTGATCCATGGAAGCAGCTCTTGGAATCTTTCATCTGACTTATTGTTAAAGTCAATCCCAAACCATTTCTGCCATAACTCCCATAAGTACACTTCTGTGAACTGTGCTTTTCGGCTTGTCTTGAACCAATAAGCCATGATCCACTTCTTTTCCTCATAAAAGTTAATCCTGTTTGTGTTAGTAGTTTTCTCTGTCATTTTTCATGATCTCCTTTACATTTTTTGTTGTTTGAATTTTTGATTACATGTTTTGATAGAATCTTTGAAATCCATATTTTAAGTTGTGCCTCTGGATATATTGGAATATCCTGATACCTGAAATTGCCCTGTAACGATGTATACGGCTTGTGTCGGCATTTTGAGATATCTACCCTATACTTCTCCATATCAAGAAATTCAGGCACTAAAATAAGCCCCACAATCAATCCTATAGAATCAACTGTGCGACTTATTTTAAAGTCCGAACTTCTTTAGTTGTCATACGTGCAAGAATCTCCTTTCTTTCTTCACTATCTGTTATAGTTGCAACTTTGATTAATATTTAATCAAACTTAATCATGATAAAGATCCTTACGACACCTCATTTTCCTTGTAAAATCGGCATTTCTGAGGATTTTCTACATACACTCATTGGAGTTCGATTCTCTCATCCCCTGTTCTTAATGAAATGTATAAATACTCGAAAACTTTTAATTGCAAGAAGTTTTCGGGTATTTTTGTTTTTCAAATTCAATGCATAATTGAATAAAGAGTTTACACTATAATCACCGATTAATATAATGAAAGTATCAAGGAAACACATTAACCACATTCTTATATAGAAAGCGGGTGAGCACATGACAGACAGGTATCAAAAAGGGGCTCAACCGCCCCTTTTAATCTTGTCCTCTTATTCCTGAATCGCAGCCGACAACATCTGAGCCAGGCTGTCCACCTCAAGCGGTTCCAGTCCGCTTCCCAGATTCTCCACAGCACAGGAAAGAATACATCCGTTAGAAAGACCTGTCCACAGCCTATACCCTTCCTCACCTGCCAGCGTGTAGGAAAAGTATGACCATTGACGCTCACCGGAAGCCAACGTCTGAATCTCTCCAACTGTACTCTGATCATCCGTATTCGCACTCAAAAGATACTCTACCTCCTGCTGTGCAGTCGTAATTACAGTATTCTCATCCTCTGCCATCAGACGGAGATTAATCTGCGTACTGCTTGTACCGTCCGCACCTAACCGCTGAAACGCCACCTGCTGTTCCGAGCTGAATTCAGCATCCTCAAACCCTTCCGGCCTGGCAATGGAAATCTTAACGCTTCCATCCTCCGTAGAAAGCGTCGAAATCCCATCAACCGCATTTTCATCCGATTCCTTCGGCTGGTCAACTCCTGCTGTTACATCCGCCTCTGTTCCCTCGGAGACAGTCTCCTGCTTTGTCGTATCTGGCGCCTCCTTCTTGTCGTCCTTGTCTTTGCATCCTGAAAATACTAAACTTGACGCTACAACCAATCCAATCAAAATTCTTTTCATACTCACAACCTCATCCTACGTTTTTCTCATACAGCTTTGTCAAAGCATTTTATATTTTACCACGTATCTTCAACAAAGTCTATTTTATTCTTTAAAAAATGCAGGAGATTCTTGCATCATTTACCCAAACAGGCTATATTAGTAATATCATTTACAAAACAATCTGGAAAGGAATTATTTATGAAGCTGAATAATAAAACAATCCTTCTGGGAGTTACCGGAGGAATTGCGGCATATAAAAGCGCAGCCCTGGCAAGTCTCCTGGTTAAATCCGGCGCAGAAGTCCGCGTCGTCATGACAGAGCACGCCGCCAATTTTATCAATCCCATTACCTTTGAAGCCCTGACAGGGCATAAGTGCGTCACCGATACCTTTGACCGTAATTTTGAATTCAAGGTAGAGCATGTTGCCCTGGCCAAGAAAGCAGACCTAATCATTGTTGCGCCGGCAACCGCCAATGTGATTGCCAAGCTTGCCCACGGACTGGCCGACGACATGCTCACCACCACCATACTGGCAAGCAAAGCGCCGAAGCTCATTGCCCCTGCCATGAATACCGGAATGTATGAGAATCCGGTCACCTTAGATAACCTTACCCTTCTCAGACGATATGGCATGGAAATTATTTCCCCAGAGAGTGGACGGCTCGCCTGCGGTGATGTGGGCGCCGGAAAGATGGCGGAGCCGGAGGTCTTGTTTGAACACATTCTTCGCGCCTGCGCCTGTCCCAAGGATATGGCCGGAATGAAGGTGCTCGTAACCGCCGGCCCCACACAGGAGGCCCTTGACCCTGTCCGCTGCCTTACCAACCATTCCTCTGGAAAAATGGGTTACAGCATTGCAAAAGCCTGTATACTCCGAGGGGCTAAGGTCACTCTGGTAACCGGCAGGACGGCTTTAAAACCCCCCATGTTTACGGATGTGGTTCCGGTTATCTCAGCCGCAGATATGTACGATGCGGTCATATCACGAAGCGATTCTATGGATTTGATTATCAAAGCTGCGGCTGTGGCCGATTACCGGCCAAGCCAGGTTGCCAATGAGAAGGTCAAGAAAGCAGACGCTGAGTTATCCATTCACCTGGAACGAACCAGCGATATTCTGAAATACCTGGGAGAACATAAAAAGCCCGGACAATTCCTGTGTGGTTTTTCCATGGAAACAGAGAATATGCTGGAAAATTCCCGTAAAAAACTGAATAAAAAGAATCTGGATATGATTGTCGCAAACAACCTCAAGGTTGCTGGCGCTGGTTTTGAGACGGATACGAATATTGTCACTATGATTACGCCTGATGAAGTCACAGAGCTTCCTATTATGAATAAGGAGGAGGTTGCTTTTCGTATTCTGGACAAGATTATGGCTATCTTAGATAGAGAGATTTAAGTTGACAAGCCGCATTAAGTGTAAACGAACTTAGTGCGGCAAAATAGTTTTAGTAAACGTAATTAAAAAAGCGACTGATTTCCATCAATCACTTTCTTTCTGGCATATTTATATTATATACCCTCAAAACTGCACACAAGAAATTTCATCCTTTTTCCTATCCACCTTTGGTCATGCCCTCGACCGATTAGTTGCGGTCAGCTCCATACAT
>CAJUBG010000117.1 GCA_910584575.1 uncultured Dorea sp. | reverse complement strand
CAGGTATAAGAGAATATGTCGTAGGATGTACGATAGAGGAAGCAGGTTGGAGGCCATCAGATGAGAAAGAGGCATCTTGCCTGCTTTTTTCGTGAAGGTATGGAGGTTGTACGGAAAAAGGCTGCCTAAGGGAATCAGTGTGTTGGGGACATTGATATGAAGGGCGGGCATGGAAGAAAGAGATAGAAGGAGAAGGAAATGGATGAACAATGTTATGCTTTACTGATTGATGCGGATAATGTATCGGCTAAATATATCAAACCCATACTTACGGAGTTATCGAAGTATGGGGTAATCACTTATAAGAGGATCTATGGGGATTGGACGAACACACAGCACTCAAGCTGGAAGGACGAGCTTTTGACTAATTCGATTATGCCGATTCAGCAGTTCAGCTATACCCAGGGGAAGAATGCCACGGATTCAGCGATGATTATTGACGCTATGGATATTTTATATACGAATGATGTGGACGGGTTCTGTATTGTGTCCAGCGACAGTGATTTTACCCGCCTGGTGACGAGGATTCGGGAGAGCGCGAAGATGGTAATTGGCATGGGTGAAAATAAGACGCCTGAGCCGTTCCGTAAGGCTTGTGATAAGTTTACCATATTGGAGAACCTCTTGTCAGAGCAGGAGCCGGGAAGCACGAAGGCTGATGAGCCTCATGACAGCCTGAGTAAGGAGAAGATTGAGGATGCCATTATTAAGATGATTATTGAGAACCAGGATGACAATAAGGTGACCGGACTTGGCGAGGTGGGAAGCCGCCTGGTAAGCCTGTACCCGGATTTTGACGTGCGAAGTTATGGGTATAATATGCTGTCTAAGTTTTTGGAGGAATTTTCCCGTATTCAGTTGATTAAGCATGGGAATCTGGTGTCAGTTGCCCTGAAGGAGGACTGGGGCATGAAGGAGGACATTGACCGGTATGTGGTCTATCTGGTGAAGAAGGCGGGAAGGAACGGGATTGAACTTAGTACCCTTGGGAATAAGGTGTATGAGGAGTATGCGGATTTCAAGATCAGTGATTATGGGTATGCCCAGTTTAATCAGTATGTCAAGAGCATCGCCCGGATTGAGGTCGAGCAGGAGGGGACAGTTTTGAAGGCGAAGTATAAGAAAGGCTTATAATATTAGAATAGGAGTAGAGATGATGAAAAAGGGTCAAGTGTACGAAGGCGTAATAGACAGGGTGGATTTCCCGAACCATGGGAGGATTATTCTGCCGCAGGAGGATAAGGTGGTTATTGTCAAGAACGGGATTGCGGGACAGAAGGTGCGCTTCTCGGTCAATAAGGTTCGTAAAGGAAAGGCAGAGGGGCGCATTTTGGAGGTGCTTTGTCCTTCAGACAGGGAGATTGCCTCTCCCTGTCCTCATTTCGGACAGTGCGGGGGATGTACTTACCAGAATCTTCCGTATGACGAGCAGTTGAAGCTTAAGGGGACTCAGCTTAAGGAGATGATGGATGGCGCCATTGACGGTGATTATGTCTGGGAGGGCGTGATGCCGAGTCCAAGGCAGAAGGAATACCGCAATAAGATGGAATTTTCTTTTGGGGATGAATATAAGGATGGCCCTCTGGCGTTGGGAATGCATAAACGGGGGAGTTTTCATGATATCGTCAATGTGCCGGAATGTCAGATTGTGGATGAGGATTGCAGGAGGGTGCTTGTCTGTACGCTGGAATATGCCAGGGAGACGGGGCTGCCATATTATCACAGGATGCGCCATGAAGGGTTTTTTAGGCATCTGCTGGTGAGGAAGGCGGCAAAGACAGGAGAGCTTCTGATTGACCTTGTGACGACAGGGGAATATGATTTTGAGAAGGATTTTGGCGGGGAGGAGTGGACGAAGCGTATTCTTTCCCTTTCTCTTGCGGGAACGGTTGCCGGAATCCTGCATACCAGGAATGACAGTGTGGCGGATGTGGTTCGGGATGAGGGGACTGAGGTTCTTTATGGCCGGGACTATTTTTATGAGGAGTTGCTTGGGCTTAGGTTTAAGATTACGCCTTTTTCTTTTTTCCAGACGAATTCTCTTGGGGCGGAGGTTTTGTATGAGACGGTGAGGGAGTATATCGGTGAGACGAGGGATAAGGTGATTTTTGACCTGTACAGTGGGACGGGGACGATTGCCCAGATTCTTGCGCCGGTTGCCGGTAAGGTGACGGGGGTGGAGATTGTAGAGGAGGCTGTCCGTGCGGCGAGGGAGAACGCCGAAGGGAACGGGCTTTCTAATTGCTCGTTCTGGGCGGGGGATGTGCTGAAGGTGATTGATGAATTGGGGGAGACGCCGGATTTGATTGTGCTTGACCCGCCAAGGGATGGGGTGAATCCGAAGGCGCTTCGGAAGATTACGGATTTTGGGGTGGAGAGGATGGTGTATATTGCCTGTAAGCCGACTAGTTTGGTGAGGGATTTGGAGATGCTTCAGGGGAGAGGGTATCGGGTGGAGAGAGTGAGGGGGATTGATCTTTTTCCGGGGAGTTATCATGTGGAAGTTGCAATGTTGCTGACGAGGACAGATACCTAGAAATCCTTGATTTTACGCTGTTTTTCAATCATTTCGTTTTTACTCCAAATGCTGAAAATGTACTGGAAAAGGAGTTAAAAAAGGAAATTCCTGTAAGCGTCGGGATAGAACTGGTCGTGGTGGATATGTCCGAAAACGTTGATTTTAAGGGATAAATGGCACTTTTGGTGGTAAAATGCTGAAAGTGCTTTTTTTGTGCCTAAAATCGCCAGTATAGAGAGAAAAATTAGATATATTTTGAGGGCAGTTGCTTTCAAAATCTTTTAGAAAAACAAATCGTTCGATACCCAGGTGTCATTATATGAGGGTGTCGATACAGATTGGGGCTGTCCTGAAAACGTAACTTGTAGCAAACTAAAAACATGCATCTTTAATAAGCTCGCCTTTGGGCGGGCTTATTTCTTTGCGCATCATAAAATAAAAAAATTAGTTCGGTTGAATGATTATATTTACACCTAACTTTTCTAAAGAATAAAGATTTCTTCTTATCATCTTTTCTTGGTTGATAATAGTATAATGATCAGCCCCCAATTCACAATAAGGCACTTTCTCTTTTAACATATGATAGATTGCTATCAGCATCGTGTGTGCTACCGCTATAATTGCACGCTTCCCTCCCCGTCGTGCGGCTATCCGTTGATAGCGTGAGTATAAATAGCTCTGCTTATTGTCTGTATAATGGGGTTAAAACCCTCGCCTTAAGGCGAAACCTTTAGGTC
>CAJUBG010000116.1 GCA_910584575.1 uncultured Dorea sp. | reverse complement strand
TGTGAACTGTATGAAGGTCTGGGGGTGTAGACATGAGTTCTATGGCAAAAATATATGCGATGCTGGTACGTAAGGGAGAAAAGTCAATCGACCAGGTGCCGGAAAAGTTAATGGCAGAAGTGCAGCAGATCCTTAACCAGGAGAGTGAGAAAATTGGTTAAGGGGCTGCTGTTTTTCTTTGTAAGAAAAATATTCAGAGAGGAGGTAAACGAAGTGGCCGTAATTTATGCAACCCTGATTGTAAAGGGGAAAAAGACATTTGACCAGGTGCCGGAAAGAATCCAGGCGCAGGTAAAGGAGATTCTGTCTGATCTGGATGTACCGGAACTGGCAGAGTAAGAAATAGGGCGGCTTTATGCTGCCCCGCCAAAGGAGGTAAAATCCGATGCAGCAGTTTATTATGAGTATCTGTACGACGGCAATGCCAATCGTGCTTGGTTATATTGTCTGGCTGCTTAAAAACCAGAAAAAGGACCGAGACGCAAACAGCAAAGGCACCATGCTGCTGTTAAGGGTCCAGCTTATAGAATATCATGACAGGTATGTAGCATTAAAGCATATACCTTCATATGCCTTGGATAACTTTATTGAAATGTATGAGGCATACCATGATTTAGGCGGAAATGGCATGGTAACGGAAATGTATAAGGAAGTTCTGGAACTTGAGATCAGGAAGTAAAGGAGAAGAATGTATGATTAATTGGAAAGTGAGAGTGAAAAATAAGGTTTTCTGGATATCGGTAATACCGGCTGTCTTGCTGCTTATCCAGACGGTTGCAACAACCTTCGGGTATACGTTGGATTTGGGAGAATTGGGTAATAACCTTTTGGCCGTAGTAAATGCCGCGTTTGGCGTGCTTGCAATTCTGGGAATTGTTACAGATCCAACGACAGAAGGCGTCTCAGACAGTCAGCAGGCGCTTACATATAATGAGCCTAAATAAAGGTTGCCAGAGCAGGGGTGTAATGATAATATAATAGTGAGATGACCGTGTTACAAGGTGGTAGCCTCCCGTACTTTGAGAAAAGAAGGGAGGTGGTGCTGATGATGGAAATGTTTACATTTCAGGATTTAATGCTGTTTGCAACATTTTTGATCGCACTGCTTGCCTACATAGATAGGAACAACAAGCGAAAATAAATAAGCCTACCTTGCTAACTTGGCCGGTTACAGGTAGGCTTATTGTCAATCCATGAGGCTAACCACTTTGTGGGCGGTCATCCCTTCTATTTGTATTATATGATAAATTGAATGAGATTGCAATGTAAAATTTAGAGAGTCCGAAAATTTGAACGGGCTTTCTTTTTTTGCGCCGGCGCAAGAGACGGCAGGAAGGATGTGAGAAGATATGAGTTGTACCGTTGACCAGTTAATGGATAAATGCAAACAGGCTCTAAAAGAACAATGGCAGTATGTTTATGGCGCCAAAGGAACTGTATTGAGCAGGACGCAGATTGATGCGTTACGGAATCTGTATGGAAGTAATTGTGTATGGTGGTCTGACAGCAACAAGGCGGGGAAGATTTGTTGCGACTGCAGCGGGTTGCCGTCATCTGCGACGGGCGTAATCCGCGGCTCAGAGCAGTATAAATCTACGGCAGTAGAATGTTATCCCATCAGCCAGAGAAAATCTTATATGCGCGGATGGGCGGTCTGGATGAAGGGTCATATCGGGATTTATGACGGGAATAACGGGTATTACGCTATGGACGGCAGCGCAAGGAATATGGTTCATTACCCGCTGTCCAAGAATAAGTTTACCCATATCATTAAGCTGTGCGACGTGGATTACGGGCAGGGTGTAAGTACGGACAAGGTGCCGTCTGCTGTTGCCAGTGGAGGCTCTTACAATGCGATCGTGAATTTTATGTACTCAGTTCGGATTGAGGACGGCAGGATTCTGCCAGAGGTGACGAATCTGAATGATTATGCAGGCATCAGGGGGAAACGGATTACAGATCTAGCAATCAGATGCGACCAAGGAAGTCTGTGGTACCAGGTGCATATCCTTGGAGGCGGTTGGCTTCCAAAGGTAACCGGATGTGACTGGAACAATTCGGAGAACGGCTTCGCGGGTGACAATAAGATAATTGACGCCATAAGGGTATACTACAAGACTCCGCAGGAGATGATTCAGGCTCAGGGATACCAGCAGGCACAGTACCGGTCTAGCCAGATGAACCTGGGCTACAGTAATTGGCAGTACGATGATGAAACCCGAAACGGGCAGAATGGATTTACTGGAAGTTTTGGAAAGGCGATTGACCGATTCCAGTTGTTTTAGACACAAAAAGAGCGTAGCCGTTATGCTGGCCCCAGGTCACAGCGGCTACACTTTCTTGCCCCAATGACATACCTTAATGGATATGTGTTATGGATCAGCTTCATTATAGTCTGTGTGAGACGGAGAGTTCAAGGAATTCTCATCATCAAATTTCGACATTTCTCGCTTTCGAGATTTTTCAATAAAATCGTCTCTGCCAAACAGATAATCTATAGACACGTCAAATATGTCAGCAATATCAACAACAAACTGATAATCAGGTTCTTTATCTTTTAATTCCCATCCGAGAATAGTAGTTCGTTCGGAACATAACATCTCAGCCAATGTCTGTTGTGTCATACTATGCGCTAGGCGTAGAGTTCTTAACCGTTCGCCAAATACCTTCATATTTCATCACTTCCATAATTGATATTGTAGCTGAACCAAGATTATTTTTCAATGGAAATAAATGGGTGAAAATCCATATTCTGGAGAAAACAAAGGGGAAACAATAATTTTTGTAATAATACTATTTTGTATTAACTAGATAACCCCAAATCCAGTTACCAGCTCAAGCTCAATCCCTTCATCCTCAAAATACCCTTCCTCAATAGCTACATACATCGGGGCGTAGAAAATCGAATGAGCGACTTCGTTCAGAATGACTTTCGTAGATTCCGGAAGCACTTCGTCTTTTTTGGTATCTTTTGTAGGCGCAGCTTCTTTTGTCTCTTTTTTAGGGGCGGCAGTTTCCGTGTCTTTTTCTTTGGATGAGCACGCCAGCAGGGTTGTGAGCACCAGTGCAATCACAAGGGCGGCGGCAAGTAAACGCTTTTTCATACATATCCTCCTTTAAATTCCTAATGGTATAGTATATTCGGGGGAGGATATTATGTGAAGAAAAGCTCTTACATAGGTCTTTCCCCTTTTAAATATAGAGAAAAATTAAAAAGCATAGCCATAATATCGAAATCTGGCTATGCCTTGCAAACTAGTGTGCTGTCTGTATTATATTCAGCTAAATTAGTTTTCCTCTATGGGACTA
>CAJUBG010000115.1 GCA_910584575.1 uncultured Dorea sp. | reverse complement strand
CGTCCCCGCCGTCCTTGGATACCACAAACTTCTCTGTCTGTTTTCCTTCATACTGCCCATAGAATGAGCTTTCCGTAGCCTTCATTCCAAGACCCGCAGTCTCGTTGATGGACAGGATTGATACTCCGTTCACTGTGCCGTCGCTGGTAATGCCCACAGTTACCTGGATACTTCCCCCGAAGCCATTCTTATCCGTAGCCGTGACAACATAGCCCAAATCGCCTACGGTACAAGCCTCATCCACGGTCCCGTTGACTCCCATATCGGCAAGGGCCTTGTCTGCCGCTGCCTGGTTAATCTCTACCTGCTCAAAATCGTTAAGGTCAGCCTCCGGAAATACCTTCTGCCACGCCTCTTTCTTCTCATTCTCCTTAGCCTGGGCAATAGGCGCTTTTGTGACCTCGTACACCAGTCCGAGCCCAAGCCCTGCAACCAATGTAATCACTGTCAGAATCAATGTATTCTTCAATATTTTATTCATTATTTCTCTCCTCCTTTACCAAATGGTTTTGGGAGAGTAACCCTTTCGATTAACGGAACTAAAAGGTTACTGATAATAATCGCATAAGATACACCCTCCGCAGAACCGCCAAAGAGACGGAATAAACCTGTCAGGATACCAAGGAGAGCGCCGTAGACAAGCTGACCCTTCTTCGTGATGGGTGAAGTTACATAATCGGTTGCCATAAACCATGCGCCAAGCATCAAACCGCCTCCGCAAAGGTGCGCGGTAATATACTGGGGATCAAAAAAGCCCACATCCGGATTGGCAAAATGTCCGAAGATGCCGATAAATACCACAAAGGTCGCAATATAAGTCCCTGGAATCCGAAGGTCAATAATTCCCATAAGAATCAGGAAAATAGCGCCGATGATAATGGCAATCACGGAGGTCTCACCGATGGTTCCCGGAATCCGTCCAATCAGCATACTCATGCTGTCTACCATCTCGCCACTCTTTAACTGCGCAAGGGGGGTAGGACCTGTCACGCCGTCATAGACGAAGGTAGTCATCTGGCTGGTAAATGAAATCAGCAGGAAGCACCTTGCGCCAAGAGCCGGATTCATGAAGTTCTGGCCCAAACCTCCAAAAAGCTGCTTCACGATCAGGATTGCGAAGATGCCGCCAAGCACACCCATCCACCAGGGTGCGGACGCCGGCATGTTAAGGCCAAGCAGCAAACCGGTAACCACCGCGCTGTAATCGTTAATCGTGATCTTCTTGTGCATTAATTTCTCATATATGTATTCTGTCAGAACCGCAGACGCTGTGGTACAAACCAGCATCACGAGGGCTGACAATCCAAAGTTCCATACGCCGAAAACCGAAGCCGGCAGCAGAGCAATCGTCACATAGAGCATGATATTGCTTGAAGTAACTTTGGAACGAATGTGTGGTGAAGATGACATTTTTAACTTGTTCTCACTCACGTTTGTTCACCTCTTTTTCTTATATTAGATTCTTTATTTCTTCTTACGGTTCGCCAGCGCAATCTTTCTCATAGAACCAATCGCCTGCTTAAGCGGCCGCTTCGCCGGACACACAAAGCTACAAGAGCCACATTCCATACACTCTAAGCCTTCATGCTTCGTAAATGCCGCCTCGTCATGGTGCTCTGCGTAATCCGCAAGCCTTGACGGGATCAGACGGCTCGGACAGGCATCCACACAGCGCCCGCAGTTGATACACGCCGTCGGCTCAAACTTTGCAACCTCATCCTTCGTAAGACAGAGGATCGATGAGGATGTCTTCGTGATAGGCACATCCAGTGAAAACATGGAGAAGCCCATCATCGGGCCGCCGGAAATCACCTTCTGCGGCTCGCTCTTATATCCGCCTGCCGCCTCAATCAGCTCTGCCTGGTTCAGGCCAAACGGAACCCTGAAATTCCCCGGCGCATTCACAGCGTCACCGCTTACAGTCGTCACACGGTCCATGGACGGCTTTCCTTCTGCAACAGCCTCGTAGATGCTGATAATCGTCGCAACATTATCCACCACGCATCCCGCATCTGCCGGAAGCATAGCAGAGTTGATTGCCCTGCCCGTTGTGGCGTAAATCAACTGACGCTCACCGCCCTGGGGGTACTTGGTCTTAAGGGCAAGCACTTCAATCCGCGGCTCATCCTTGGTCAGCTCTTTTAATTTCTCGATACAATCCGGCTTGTTATCCTCTACCCCAAAGATACCCTTTGCATTGTCAAAGAGCTTGAGAATAATCTTCATACCGCCTACCAGCTTCTCCGGTATCTCCAGCATACACCTGTAATCAGCCGTGATATATGGTTCGCATTCCGCACAGTTTGCTATAATATAGTCAATCTTATCCGGCTCCTTTGGTGAGAGCTTTACTCTGGTGGGGAAACCTGCGCCCCCCATACCTACCACTCCGGCAGCGCCAATCGTGTTCAGTATCTCCTCCTTCGTCATCTCCTCCAAAGGCTTGACAGCCGGATACTCCACTTCTTCATACTCACCGTCGTTCTCGATCACGATACTGTTCACAGTACCTCCTGTCGGGTTCAAGTGAGGTGCGATTGCTTTTACCTTTCCTGAAACCGACGCATAGATCGGCGCCGACACAAACCCTCCGGCTTCCGCAATCATCTGACCTTTTAATACACGGTCTCCAACTGCTACTACCGGATTGGCAGGAGCGCCTATGTGTTGAGAAACCGGATACACCAGATCCCCTTTGGGTTTTACTTCGACAATCGCCTTATCCTTCGCCAGGCTCTTGCCGTCATCCGGGTGAATTCCACCCTTAAACGTTAACAATGCCATCCCTTTATCCTTCCTTCCTATTTTCTCTTTATCTACTATACAACAAAATCCCCTAATTATCTAGTAGATTCCAGTATTTCCTTGTATATTTCCCCGAACATCTTGTCGAAATTTTAACGGAACATTTCCCTCTCCCCCAACGCAAAAAGGACAGAAACCCCACAGAATCTCTGTCCTTCTCTTTCTTATATACGCTTCTATCTGCTATTACTCGGCATCGTCTGCTGAAGCATCGGAAGAATTCTCCAAAACCTTCATGCTCAGACTAATCTTCTTATCCGCAACATTGAGATCTACAATCTTCGCAGTAATCTCCTGGCCTACGGAAAGCACGTCTGACGGCTTATCAACATGCGCTCTTGCAATCTGGGAAACATGAAGCAGCGCGTCAACCCCCGGTGCAAGCTCGATAAACGCACCAAAATCGGTCATCCTTGCCACCCGCCCGTTAATCACTGTACCGACTGCAAAGTTTTCCTCCGCGTTCGCCCATGGATTGCTCTCCGGGAACTTAAGGCTCAGTGCAATCTTAGTCTCGTGGATCTCCTTAATCATAACCTCCAGCTTCTCGCCAACCTTGAATACCTTCTTAGGGTTCTCAACTCGTCCCCAGGACATCTCTGAGATATGAAGGAGTCCGTCAACCCCTCCAAGATCCACAAATGCACCGAAGTCCGTTACATTCTTAACAGTGCCTTCCATCCTGTCTCCTGCCTGAATCCTTGCAAAAAGCTCTCTCTGCTTCTCAGCACGCTCTGCAACAAGCAGTTGTCTCCTGTCACCGATCACACGGTTCCTTCTCGGATTGAACTCACTGATCACAAACTCAATCTCCTGTCCCTGATACTTCGTAAGATCCTTCTCATAAGTATCGGAAACTAAGCTGGCAGGGATAAACACCCTTGCTTCTTCGACTACAACACTCAATCCGCCTCCGAGAATCTGTGCAACAGGAGCCTTCAGCACTTCATGATTCTCATACGCTTCCTTAAGTCTCTCATTGCCCTTCTCGGCAGCAAGCCTCTTATACGTCAATAACACCTGACCTTCGCCATCATTAACCTTCAAGACCTTTGCAGTCATGGCATCCC
>CAJUBG010000114.1 GCA_910584575.1 uncultured Dorea sp. | reverse complement strand
TATGATTTGATAGGAGAGTTGATCGTATGAATTTACCAAATAAACTGACGGTGCTTCGAGTGATTATGGTGCCTTTTTTTGTATTTTTTATGCTGACGGATGTGGGAGGGGCTGCGAATAAATGGATTGCCCTCATTATTTTCTGCGTGGCGAGCCTTACGGATATGCTGGATGGGAAGATTGCGCGGGCAAGGAACCTGGTGACGAATTTCGGGAAATTTATGGATCCGCTGGCGGATAAGCTGTTGGTATGTTCTGCCATGATTTGCCTGATTCCCTCAGGAGACCTGGAGGCGTGGATTGTAATCGTGATTATTGCAAGGGAGTTCATTATCAGCGGCTTCAGGCTGGTTGCTTCGGATAACGGAATCGTCATAGCGGCAAGCTACTGGGGCAAGTTTAAGACCGTTTCCCAGATGGCCATGATTATTGTGCTGATCGCAGACTTCGGCGGTGCATTTACTATGATTGGAACTGTGTTAATCTGGGTATCCTTAATCTTGACGGTGGTTTCTTTGATTGATTATGTTGCTAAGAATGTACAGGTATTGACACAAGGGGGTATGTAACGAATGACGGTAGAATTTATTTCTGTGGGAACAGAGATTTTATTGGGAAATATTGTGAATACCAATGCGGCGTACTTATCTGAGCAGTGCGCGGCTCTGGGGCTTTCCTGCTATCACCAGTGTGTGGTGGGGGATAACGAGGACCGTTTGGAGAGAGCCGTAAGGCAGGCTCTTTCCAGGTCGGATATTTTGATTCTAAGCGGCGGCCTTGGCCCTACGAAGGATGATTTGACCAAAGAGGTTGTGGCGAAGGTGTTTGGAAAGGATTTGTATGAGGATGCCCACACAAGGGAGAGGATTGAAAGCTATTTCAAAAGGGTGAGAAGCGGCCAGGTGACGCCTAACAACTGGAAACAGGCCATGGTGCCAGAGGGCGCTAAGGTGGTGGATAACCATAACGGGACGGCGCCGGGGCTGATTATAGAGGAGAATGGGAAAATCGCTATCCTGCTGCCTGGCCCGCCAAACGAGATTAAACCTATGTTTGAGAGGGATATCGCGCCTTATTTGAATCGTCTACAACCGGAGGGGCTTTACTCGAAGATGGTGAAGATTTGTTCCATTGGGGAGAGTAAGGCGGAGACTATGGTTGCGGATTTGATGGACGCGCAGACGAATCCTACCATTGCGCCTTATGCAAAGACGGGGGAGGTGCATTTCCGTGTGACGGCCAAGGCTTCTGATGAGGAGGAGGCAGAAAAGCTGTTCGCGCCTCTTATGGATGAGCTATTTAGCCGGTTCGGGGATAAGATTTATACAACCAGGGAGGAGGTGACCCTGGAAGCGGCCATCGTCAGTCTCCTTGAGGAACAGAAAATGACCATGACGACGGCAGAATCCTGTACAGGAGGGCTTTTGGCAGGCAGAATCATGAATGTGGCAGGCGCCTCAAACGTGTACAAGGAGGGATATATTACCTATTCCAACGATGCTAAAGAGCGTATCCTTGGGGTGAAGCGGGAAACTCTGATGCAGTACGGCGCAGTAAGCCGGCAGACTGCCGAGGAGATGGCGCGGGGCGTGGCAAATGTGGCGGGCGCAGATGCGTCTCTCAGTGTGACAGGGATTGCAGGGCCGGGAGGCGGAACTTCGGATAAGCCGGTGGGGCTTGTCTATGTGGGCTGTTATGTGAAGGGACATGTCCGTGTGGAGGAGTTCCATTTTACAGGGAACAGGGATAAGAACCGAGAGTTTGCCGTGGCGAGGGCGCTGACCCTTCTTCGGGAGGAGTTGATCGGGAGAAAGTAAGCAGGCAGGTTTATCTGCCTTAAGGATATACTAGGAGGCTTTCATAATGGAAATAAGGATGTTACAGCAGCCGGAGTTGCTTCCGGCGCTGCATCTTGTGTGGGAGGTTTATGCGGAGACGATTGCACCGAATAGTTCCCCAGAGGGTGTGGCATCATTTCAGAAGTTTATTAAATATGATTATATCAGCCAGGTATGGCAGCGGGGAGAGTTGATTTTCTTTGGCGCATACGAGGAGGGGACGCTGTGCGGCATCCTTGCCATAAGGCCGGACGGCCATATCGCTCTGTTTTTCGTGAAAAAGGAACGTCAGGGACAGGGAATCGGCCATATGCTTTTTGACCATGCCTATCACTACTGCGCCCAATATCTGCACGCTGACAGGATGACGGTCAATGCAGAGCCGGATGCAGTGGAACGGTACATACATATGGGTATGCGGCCTGTTTCCGGAGAACAGGTAAGGGAAGGGATGCGCTATGTCCCTATGGAGATGTATGTGAATTTAGGGATGGTGTCTCCCAAAAGCCGGCACTCGAAAGCGCCGTGGATTGCCCTTGGGGTATTTGGCGTAGTTCTGGTGCTTTTGTTGATGTTTATTGGCGTCAGTGCGTTTCGGGATTTCCGAAGGGAGATTGGCCGTCAGCGGGATTGGATATATGATGAGCCGGATTATGATTATGACGACGACTATGACTACGATTATGGATTTGGCTCTGAAGAAATTCCAGAGGAGTATAGCGGCGGATATGAGGAGTCCGAGGAATTGTCGGGTATCTGGGTGATTCCGGAGATGATTGACGAGGATGTGTCCTATGAGCTGGAAGAAGACGTGTACGAATTTTTGGATGATGAGAAACAGTCCATGATGATTCAATTCAGGGTGGCTTATCCTAAGCTCAGCGGATTAGCGGATGCTTCTGTACAGAAAAAGGTCAATGATATCTTAAAGGCGCGGGCTATGGAGTCGGTGAAGAAGATTTATGACGATCCTGCACCGGAGATTAAGGAGAGGGTATTAGGGGAGGATTATCCTATCTTAATTGACTATGTGGATTATAAGGTCTGCTATGCTTCCGAGGATGTGCTCAGTGTGGTGTACGAGGATTACTGTTATGAGGGCGGGCAGGATTACTATGCTCAGCATTTGCGCACCTGTAATATCAGCCTGAAGGACGGGAAGGTGTACGAGGTAAAGGATATCGCAGAGCTCAGTGACAAATTCATGGACGAATGGCTGGTAAGGATGCGAAGGGAGGCGGGGGACGATACGTTCCTGGCAGAAGCGGATATGAATACTTTGAAGAAGGCCCTGGAGGGGGACAGCCAGAACGGAGTGTATGATGTGAATTTCTTCCTGTATACCGATGGAATTGAGATTGGGTTTGATCTGAATTATGCCAGTGATGATGAGAATAACAAGGGTTATGTGTGGGTGACCGCGCCCTTTAGCTTCGATGAGATGAAGGAGTATGGGGCGGGCAGTGACCTGTGGAAGAATTTAGGGTAATATTTTAAGTATGTACGCAGGAGGTGCTTTTTGGCATCTCCTGATTGCATTTCGGCGGTATATTTGCCGAAAGCATATGAGTTTTTAGAAGCGTCGCGTGCACCATTTTTCAAGGAGGCTGATAAGGGAGTACAGAAGCGTCGCCATGATGCACAGAAGGACGATGCTCATCAAGAGCCAATCCATTTTAAACACCTGGCTTGAATAGATAATCAGATATCCAAGGCCGTCTCTTGCCGCCAGGAATTCACCGATGATTACACCCACCAGGCACAGTCCTATATTGACCTTCATATTGCTGATAATCGCCGGAATTGAGCTTGGCAGCACCACCTTCGACAAGGCGTGGAGCCGGTTGCCGCCCAGGGTATAGATTAGCTTAATTTTACCTGGATCGACGGTGGTGAAGCTGGTGTAAAGGCTTAAGATGCTTCCGAAAATGGCGACCGACATACCCGCCACGATAATGGTCGTCTTTGTCGCGCCGAGCCATACGATCAAAAGGGGCGCAAGCGCGGACTTGGGAAGGCTGTTTAACACCACCAGGTAGGGGTCTAAGATTTCGGATAGCTTGCTGCTGAACCACAGGGCAACTGCCACCAGGATGCTGATGGCAATTACGAGCAGGAAGCT
>CAJUBG010000113.1 GCA_910584575.1 uncultured Dorea sp. | reverse complement strand
ACATCAGCCATTAGTTGTCACCTCCGCAATTACCGCATCCACCATGGTGGGTGTCGCCCTCTTGTACCTTCAGAATCGCACGGCCCTCCTCAGTCCTGTACATCTGCTGCCGCTTCATCGCATTGTCAAAATCAACCAGATGCCCGTCGAACTCCGGTCCGTCTACACAGGCAAACTTAACCTCGCCGCCCACAATCACACGGCAGGCGCCGCACATACCCGTACCGTCCACCATGATCGGGTTCATGCTGACAATCGTAGGAATCTCAAGCTTCTTGGTCAGAAGGCAGGTAAACTTCATCATAATCATAGGGCCGATGGCAACGCATACGTCATACTTGTTGCCTTCCTCCACCAGCTTCTCGATCTTCGTCGTAACCATACCTGCATGGCCGTATGTACCGTCGTCTGTACATGGGTAGTAGTTTCCGGCAACCTCCTCCATCTCTTTTTCAAGGATCAGCATGTCCTTGGTCTTAGAGCCAACGATCACATCAGCGTCAACCCCGTGCTCTTTGAGCCACTTTACCTGAGGATAAACCGGTGCCGCCCCCACGCCGCCGGCTACAAAAAGCATCTTCTTATTCTTCAAAGTTTCCAAATCTTCCTCTACAAAATCTGATGGGCGCCCCAAAGGCCCGATAAAGTCGCGGAAGGAATCTCCTGCTTTCATCTTGGACATCTTCATAGTAGAAGCCCCGATCTCCTGGAACACAATCGTGATCGTTCCGGCCTCCCTGTCGTAATCACAGATGGTAAGAGGGATTCTCTCGCCTTTTTCATCCATCTTAACGATTACAAACTGCCCCGGCTCACAGTGCTTGGCAACACGCGGCGCTTCAACATCCATAAGATAAATTTTATCAGCCAGCTTTTCGGCTTTTAATATCTTGTACATCCTACGTTCCTCCTAAAATTATTATATGACTATCATAATCCAATTTTGCACAAATATCAAGTGCCTGTCCTTCTATTTTATCATCATCCCCATGATATAAAGATCGTAATATTTTCCATCTAAGAGAGTCTGGTTCTTAAGACACCCCTCCACCATAAACCCAAACTTCAGATATAAAGAAACCGCCATCGTATTATCAGCCCGTGTGTCCAACCGGATTCTTGTCGTTACTCCATTCCCCTTACACCAGTCAATAAGCATCTCAATCAACCGGCTTCCTATGCCTTGCCCCTGATACTCTTTCGCCACAACGATTCCCAACTCCCCCTCATGGCGGGATTTTATCTTATGGCTGGAATGAATCGTGGCAATTCCCACAATCTCCTCCCCGTCAAGAGCCAGAAGCATCGTATTATTTACATTACCCTCCAGTCCTTTGATATCCTCCTCCTGCTCTTTCACGCCAAGAGGATATTCATCTTTTTCAAAGCTTAGAAAACTTGTCTCTCCCCCTACATAATTATAAAAATCCACGATCTTTTTTGCATCCTCTGCTGCCGGATTACGGTACACAATTTGGTCCACCTCAAAATTCCCCCTGTTCTTCTGATATCATTTTTCTACTGCTCTTTACAAACGCTGTATCCAGTATAACAAGTTTGGGCAGCCAATTCAATGGCCTTTATGCTTAAATCAAAAAACTACAAGATATAGCTAAATCCCATTCTCAGGAAATACCATATCCTGCAGTTTTTACACTACATGCACAAGTCTCATAAACCTTTTGGCGCACACAATTATTCTACCGGAAAACTTACATCATTGACAATAATCTCCGCAACCTCATCCGTATCCACCAGGCGGTTGAATACCGTCTTATACCATACGCCCGCACCCAACACATATCCGCTGTTTTCAATTAAATCTTCTGAATCCGAAACAATATAACTGCTTCCGTCCCTATACTTAATCTCCAAATGCTTCATATGGTATGGATCCTGCGCCTCATCTTTAGAAAGCCCCATGCCTTTGGACATATCCACACGGATGGTTATGGGAGAATATGCCAGACAGCCTTTGGCGCCCATATCAATCTTCTTCACAGGAACCTGGCCTTTATCCGATAAGTCTATGGTCTCTGTCTGAACCTTTGCCATCGCCTCCTCATATTCCTTCCACAAGGCTTCATCGCCTGCTTCCTCCTTTGACATGTTTGTCGTATCCGGCGCCAGCTTGTAGATTTCCTCCAATGTATCGGGATACTTCTGAATCACCAGCTTCGGAATATCGCCCTCCTTCAAAGTATCTGACCAGAGCATATAGGAGGTACAGTAGAACAACTCCTCCGTACTCTTTTCCATGTCTACGTAAGTATTATCCCCTGCAAAAATGAAGCCGGCATCTTCCCGTTCGCCGCACTCCACGCTGAAACGGAAATCCACATCATCCGTGAACATCGCGCCTTTTGCCACATTGGTATCCTCATTAGCTTCAAGAGCCGTCACGCCGCCTTTACGTCCAAGCGTATAATACATCACCGCCCCGCTGCTGTCATAGACAAAGCTCTCAATCGTCAGCGTATGCTCTCCGAGCTGCTTGACAATAGGTTCATCCATCACCCACTGGCCGAGCTGCTTATCAGCCTTTTCTTCGTCAACCGGCACAAATTCCTTAGACGGAATATCTATGGGAGTCTTACCGCCTTTGCCGTTGTCAACCTCTTTATGAATCACATCCCAGGATTCCTTCGTCGAATTTCCAAACATTCCCTCGAAAAGACCTGTCTTTACCGACGCGTACACCATACTAGGAACCGCCAGACATACAACCGCTGCAACCGCAGCAGCACGCAGGTTCTTCCCATAACTTTTTCTCTTTCCCGAAGCCTCCTGTTTTCTCTCCAAAATCTTATAAGTATCGCAAAGCCTCTGGTTCACCACCTCCGATACCTGAATGTCCTGTCTCAATATATCCTGCATCTGCTTCTCTTTCATCCGCAAAACCTCCTTCATAAAAACGACTCAATAGCACAATACCTGCTTTAATCTGTCCCTGCCCCTTCTGAGCCTGCTCTTTACCGTGTTCTCATTTACCTCCAGGATCTGGGCAATCTCCCTCGTATGGAAGCCCTCCCCATAATACAGTAAGAATATCGTCCGGTAATCCTCATTTAACTCTCCGATGAGCCTGTAAAATTCCCTGTCATCCCTTGGGACGTCAGCCCTGTCCGGCAACTGGTCTGAAACAGTATACCGTTTCTGCTGTTTGAGAAGATCCTTGCAATGATTAATCAAAATCCTGGTAATCCAGGTCTTAAAATACGAAACATTTTTCAACTCCTGGATGTGTTCGTACACAGACAATACGGTTTCCTGCATCACATCCGCAACATCCTCCTCGCTTCTCAAATAGCTCTTTGCCACCTTATAAAGCCCTGTCTTATGCTTCTCCATCAAATCTACAAACGCCTCCATGTCCCGCCTCTGTGCGCGCTTCACAAGCAAAACATCCATCGTCCTTCCTCCTTCCTGCTGTTACATTACATCTATTAGACGCTCCAACAGTCCAAATGGGTGCAGATAAATTTAATTTTTTGTGAAATGAAAAAGGGCAGGCATCTCGCCTGCTCTCGTAGATGTGTCCCCCGCCTTGCGGGTTATGTAGAAAACGGAATAACCGGACAGGAAATCCGGCCAGAAACATTCACATTTTTCTTCTCCGAAAATTCTCTCATGTATCTTATGTAAATATAATATCACTTTCTGGCAGAAGGCGCAATAATTTGTCTGATTTTATCTTCAGAACCGTTTTACCTTTCTCGACACCTTTTTACAAATATTTTCGTCATGCAAAATATTCCGCACATGAAATTTGGGGCAAACCAGATAAAAATCTGCCCGCCCCAATTTCATTTCACATCAATGGCAAGATGTTATTTGCCTGCCATCTGCTTCTCCTGCTGCTCGATCATCTTCTTAACCATATAACCGCCGACAGAACCGTTCTGTCTGGAGGTCAGGTCTCCGTTGTAACCGTCTGTAAGCGGCACACCCAACTCGTTTGCTACCTCATATTTGAACTTGTCTAATGCTCCCTTTGCCTCTGGTACTGCTGCTCTGTTTGATGAACTTGTCATTGTTTTCTCCTCCTTTTTGTAACTT
>CAJUBG010000112.1 GCA_910584575.1 uncultured Dorea sp. | reverse complement strand
ATCCTCTCAATCTAATAAAACAATTATCTCCTATCAGACTGGAGATGTAAAGAAGCAGGTCTAAGGGTTTATAGGTGTCCCTCGAACAACCTAAATACATTATACAAGGAATATGAAATGAACAGTATGGATAAAACAAGAGAGTTTTTAAAATCAGTCGGTCTGCCTGATAAGGATGCCTATGATCTTCCAACCTCAGAGAAACGATTTAGAGATGGGGGACAATTCCGCTTTGAGGTTCCCGGTATCCAGGGGCCGAAGGTGATGAGGGCATTGTTGGAAGCAATGGACAGCTATGGTCTGTACCTGCATCGGGTCACACAGACCCAGGGCATCATGCGTTTGACTGACGAGGATATATCCGAGATGGTTGAGCTTGCCCAAGAATGGCAAACAGACCTGATTCTTGCCATAGGACCCAGGGCAACGACAGACACCTCTGCGTCCGTTCACACCGAGGAGGGTGTGCGTATGGGATATCGCCTCCGGGGACAGGAGCAGATTGTACGTGCAATCGAGGATGTGAAGCGTGCGGCGCGTCTTGGCTGCCGTGGATTTTTGGTCTATGACGAGGGATGTCTGTGGATTTTGAACGAAATGCGTAAGGCCAAAGAACTGCCAAAGGAATGCCATTTCAAGGTATCTGCCCATGCCGGTCACGGCAATCCCTGTTCTGCAAAATTATTGGAGAGTATCGGCGCAGATTCCATCAATCCTGTACGCGACATTCAGCTTCAAATGCTGGCGGCGATGCGTCAGGCGGTTGACTGCCCGATTGACATTCATACCGAGAATCCCAAGTCTACGGGCGGCTTCATCCGCCACTACGAGGTGCCGGAGATGATTCGTGTTGCGGCGCCAATCTATCTAAAGACCGGAGGTTCTGTTGCGGCAACACATTCCTGGGACAGTACCGAGGAGGATGCCCGAAACAGGGCGAAACAATGCAGCCTTGTCAAGCGTGTGATTGATGAGTATTATCCGGAGGCTGTATGGAGTCCAAAAGGAAGCCTTATCTGACGCTTCGGCGAAATCTGGTACATCAAAGTATTGTGTGATATAGAAAGGATAAATTGTCATGAGACACCATTTGTATAACCCCGATTTCAAATTTGTTGTGGAACCGGAGAATTTCAACAAGTATACAGACCGAGAACTACTTCAATATTGTCTGGGCGCTACGATGTATATGCCAGGCTTTAAAGATTTTACACCGAAGATTCTTAATCATGCCATGCCAGGCTTAACCACAATGGTTCTTTGTTTTGAGGATGCCTGCCCCAAAGAACGTGTTCCGGAAGCTATGGAAAATGTACATCATCTTCTCGCTGCGGTAACTGAGGCAGTAGAAAAGGAAAGATTGAACTTTGAGTATGTTCCTTTGATTTTTGTCCGTATTCGCAGCCTCAAGCAGTTTAAAGCATTTGGTGATAAGCTGACAAAGGAGGAGGTTAAGTCTCTGTGCGGCATCAATTTTCCGAAATTCAATGCAGAAAACGGGTATGAATATTATGCTTATCTGCAGGACCTCAATGACCGTTTTGGGGAGATTATTTACGGTATGCCGATTATCGAAGATCCAGAGGTTGCTTATAAGGAGAGCAGGATGTCAGAACTGACAGGCATTAAGAAGATTCTTGATAAGTATCGCCGTCTTGTTCTGCAGGTGAGGGTCGGCGGTACGGATTTCAGCTCTGTTTTTGGGGTGCGGCGCGGCGTAGATTATTCCCTGTATGATATTATGACGGTTCGTGAATGTTTAAGCGACATTATTAATGTCTGTGGACGTGACAATGACTATGTGATCAGCGGACCTGTTTGGGAGTATTTCCGTGCACCTAAGGAAATGATGTTTGAAGATCTTCCAAAGCACGGTTTGGAGGATTACCTGATGAGCCGTAAGCCTCTGGTCAACAATGAGATTGACGGCTTGCTTCGGGAAGTGATTCTGGACAAGGCAAATGGGTTTGTGGGCAGAACCGTCATTCATCCTACCCACGTCAAATTTGTCAATGCTATGATGGCGGTTACCAGGGAAGAATATGACGACGCCTGCCAGATTCTTGGCGCAGATGGCGGAGTGGTTAAGGGCTCTGGCGGTAATAAGATGAACGAGATTAAGCCCCACTCTAATTGGGCAAAGAAGATTTACAACCGTGCCCGTGCATTTGGCGTCATTGAAAATGAAGGGGCTTATGTGAAGCTTTTTGCTGTAAATGAGTAAAAAGTGGGTGAGGAAAAGAACATGGTAGATTTGACAATACCGATTTCAGAGGAAACAGTAAGAGAGCTTCAAGTAGGCGATACCATTACGATAAGCGGTTATATTATCTGTGGACGCGATGCAGTTCTTCCGAAGGTGTTGAAAATGATTGAGGATGGAACGGTGGACAACATGGGGCTTGAGCTATATGGACAGGCAATATTCCATACGGCGGTAAGTCCTGCCGGAGTGGGACCTACATCGAGCAATAAGCCGGAGATCGAGAACTCCATAGAACCTTTGTCAGCAGCGGGAATTAAACTTCACCTGGGGAAAGGGAAACTTCACAGGGAGACAATAGAGGCGTTGGAGAAATATAATGCAGTATATGCCGTTATCCCGCCGGTTACGGCTTTGCTTGGCAAAAAGACGGAGGAACAAAGAGTTATTGCATTTCCGGAGCTTGGAATGGAGGCGTTACATTTGATTAAGATTGACAAATATCCGGCAATCATCGGCGCGGCTCATGGGAGGTGTATCTATGAGTAAGAATTATGAACAGATAGCTGCTCTTGTAAGGGACACTTTGGTGGATGCCGGCTCGACATTCAGGCAAGATAAGAAAGATGCCTATGAAAAGGCAATCAAGAAAGAGAAGAATGAAAAGGCCAGGTGGGTCTTAAAGACCATTCTCGAAAATGCAGAAGCGGCAGAAGAAGCTCACAGCCCTCTTTGTGATGACACGGGTATTCCTCATCTTGTTCTGGAGGTAGGACAGGATTGCGCTGTTACGGGCAAAATGCTGGATGCTGTGAGAGCAGGTGTCGCAGAAGGACTTCGTAAACTCCCAGGCAGGCCAATGGGTATCATGGGCGGTGAAAGCCAAAGGATTGATCAAAGCGGCGGACTGAATCCGGATTCAGCCGGTGTAGAGCCGGCGCCTATTTTGCTGCGCAGATGCGAGGAAAATGTAATCAGGCTTCATATCCTCATGTTTGGCGGCGGTCCGGCGATTCGGGCAAAGACTGGCCGTATTTTCCACAAACACGATACACAGACTGTTCTTGACGAGATTGTAGAGTGGGCGAAGGATGGGGTTGCACGGCTTGGATGTTCTCCGTGTACGCTTGCCATTGGGGTGGGCAGATCCCATTTTGAGGCAACGTCTATGATGCTTCAGGCGCAGGTGGATGGAAGATTTGGAGTTCAGTCTGAGATGGAGAAGGAGATTACTAGGCGTGTCAATGAAGCGGATATCGGACCGTTGGGTCTGCATGGGAACACGAGTGTAATTGCAACCTTTATGAAGATAGGCCCTCAGAGGGCATCCGGTGTTCGGATTGTATGTGTCCGTCCTGCATGCTGCTTTGAACCCAGGATTGCCTCGGTAGAGTTTACTGTTTAGATGAACCATTCCGTGTTCGTATGATTATAAGTTCTACATAAAAAAGCACTGTATCGTGGGGACAGATAAAGATTTTATATGTATAAAAGACCATTTAACTTGACAAACCCATGGACGGAGTATTAAGATTAGGGACAATTAATACGAGTTTTACTAGGGGGGATAAATTGGCAATTGAAAGCATTAATGGAATCAATATTTACACGGTTACTGCAAATGATGTGAAGTGCAAACCATCATATTTTGTAGAAAAGAGCCAGTCCTGGGTGGAAGGAGAGAAGGGGGAACAATCTCAGAGACAGAGGTTGCCCGATTGAAAAAGAAATACAATTCATCAGATATGTCAAATGAGAAGAATGTGGACTTCTTGGGTGAGCTAGTGAATCTAGGCGTACTCTCTAAAGCTACAGCACGATATATATATTATGGGTTTGCACCGATAGATATCAGATCTGAGAA
>CAJUBG010000111.1 GCA_910584575.1 uncultured Dorea sp. | reverse complement strand
AAATATGTAGATATTAAGGAGGAAACTTTATCATGAGTATTTGGAGTAATTTAGGACTTGTTTATGCGTTACTTGGCGCAGCAGTAGCAGTATTTCTCGCAGGTGCAGGCTCAGCAATCGGAGTTGGTGTCGCAGGTCAGGCGGCGGCAGGAGTTGTAACAGAAGACCCAAGCAAATTTGCAAAGGTTCTGATTATGCAGCTTCTTCCTGGTACACAGGGTATCTATGGTCTGCTGGTAGGATTTATCACATTGTCTAAGGTTGGACTTCTCGGCGGCGGCGCAGCTACATTGTCTCCAGAGACAGGACTTCTGATTCTGGCAGCTTGTATGCCAATCGGTATCGTAGGTCTGATTTCCGGTAAATATCAGGGAATGACATCCGCTGCATCTATCGGTATTGTAGCTAAGAAACCAGATCAGTTCGGTAAAGCTATGCTGTTTCCGGCGATGGTTGAGACATACGCGATCCTTGCACTTCTGATCTCTATCCTGGCTGTAAACGCGGTACAGATTTAAGCATTATATAGGAAGATAGAAAACAGAATTGAAATAAGAAAAGGAGAGCTTAAAGCTATGGCTGGATTAGATAAGATGAAAAGTCAGATCCTGAGTGAAGCGAAGGCATCCGCTGACGCAAAGACAGCGAAGGCAAATGCCGAGGCAGAAGATATTCTAAGTACAGCGAAGGCTGAGGCAGAAAAGAGACGAAGCAGCATCTCCCAGAAATCAGCAGCAGAAGTGGCTAATTATAAGGAACGGGTCGTATCTTCTATCGACTTGCAGCACAGGACGAAGATTCTTGGTGCAAAGCAGGAAATGATTGCGGCAGTTCTTGATAAGGCGTATGAGACTGTGACAAGCCTGGAGGATAAGGAATATTTTGAGCTGATCCTTAAGCTGCTTGGTAAGTATGCCTTGCCTCAGGATGGAGAGATTTTCTTCGGGGCGGCAGACCTTAAGAGAATGCCGACAGGCTTCGAGCAGGATGCACAGCAGAAAGCAAAGGCAAACGGCGGCAGTCTCAAGTTATCTAGAAATGGAAAGAATATCGAGAATGGTTTCGTCCTTGTATACGGCGGTGTTGAAGAAAACTGCACGTTGAGTGCAATATTTGATGCAAAGAGAGATGAATTGTCAGATAAGGTTCATCGTATGTTATTTTCGTAGGAGGCGCTGATGAGTGAACAATATACCTACGCGGTTGCGCGCATACGTGCTTTAGAGGTGTCTCTGTTCTCGAATGCTGTCATTGACCAGTTGATTGCGTGCCAGGACTACGGACAGTGCCTGCAGTTTTTGGAGGAGAAGGGCTGGGGTGACAGCGAGACATCGGGAAATGCGGAGGCGATACTGACCAGGGAGGAGGAAAAGATCTGGGAGGTTGTAAAAGAATTGTCCATTGACATGGAAAATTTTGCAGTCCTTTCTTATCCTAAGCTTTTCCATAACCTGAAAGCCGCAATCAAGGAAGTGTGCACCAGTGAAAATGGACGCCATATTTTCTATGATGATGTTGAGATTTCCGGAAAAGAGATGGTAGAGATCATCGAGGAAAAGAATTTCGGGAAGCTTCCTGCCAGTATGCAGCATGCGGCGGAAGAAGCGTACGAGGCGCTTCTTCACACCAGGGACGGGCAGTTGTGCGATGTGATTATCGATAAGGCAGCGCTTGATGCGGTCTATGCGGCTGGAAAAGCAGCAAAAGCGCCGATTATCCGCGATTATGCGGAGTCCACGGTAGCAGTTGCCGACATCAAGATTGCCGTTCGTTCACAGAAAACCGCGAAATCAATAGAATTCATGAAACGGGCGATGGCTGAATGCAGCAGTATCAGCGTGGATCAGTTATCCAAGGCGGCGCTTAGCGGTCAGGATGCGATTCGGGAATATCTGAACGGAACCGCTTATGCGGAAGGGGCGGAAGCCCTTGCCGATTCTCCGTCAGCTTTTGAGCGTTGGTGCGACAACCGCATTATCCAGACGATCAGTCCGCAGAAATATAATGCATTTACCATAGGGCCTGTGGTGGCTTATGTAATTGCAAGACAGAATGAGATTAAAACGGTACGAATCATACTTTCCGGTAAATTAAATGATTTGCCTGATGATTCAATCCGAGAAAGGGTAAGGGAGATGTATGTATAGGATTGCAGTATTGGGCGACTATGACAGTATCTATGGCTTCGCGACACTGGGTCTTGACACATTCCCAGTAAGTACCCGTGAAGAAGCGGCAGAGAAGCTTACAAGGCTTGCCTCCGGTAAATATGGGGTCATCTATATTACGGAGAAATGGGCCGCAGAGCTGAAACATGAGATTTCGAGATATCAAGAGCAGATTACTCCGGCGATTATCCAGATTCCGGGTATTGCGGGCAATACCGGCGCTGGAGTGGCAGGAGTCAAGAAGTCGGTGGAGATTGCCGTTGGCTCGGATATCGTATTTTCACAACAGTAAATAAGAAAGAGGTGATTCGTTCCAATGAGTAGTACAGGTACGATTAAAAAAGTAGCAGGACCGCTTGTCATCGCATCCGGTATGCGTGATGCGAACATGTCTGACGTTGTACGTGTCAGTGAACGGCGTCTGATTGGAGAGATCATCGAGATGCATGGAGATGAGGCATCCATCCAGGTATACGAGGAGACATCAGGTCTTGGACCTGGCGAGCCGGTAGAATCCACAGGCGCGCCTATGTCCGTTGAACTGGGACCTGGCCTTATCACAAGTATTTATGACGGAATTCAGCGTCCTCTTGATGATATTATGAAGATTTCCGGAAATAACCTTCAGCGTGGTGTTGAGGTTGCTTCCTTGAAAAGAGATAAGAAGTGGGAATTTGTTCCGGTGGCAAAGGTCGGCGACGAGGTGGAAGCCGGCGATGTGCTTGGAACGGTTCAGGAGACTGCCGTTGTAGAGCAGAAGATTATGGTTCCATACGGAGTTTCCGGTAAGGTTAAAGAGATTAAGTCCGGAGAGTTCACGGTTGAAGAAGTCGTGGCTGTGGTTACGACGAAGGACGGCGACAAAGAGCTTACTATGATGCAGAGATGGCCAGTTCGTAAAGGACGTCCATATGTAAAGAAGCTTCCTTTGGATGCACCGTTGGTTACAGGACAGAGAGTTGTAGACATGTTCTTCCCAATCGCAAAGGGCGGTGTTGCAGCCGTTCCCGGACCATTCGGAAGCGGTAAGACAGTTATCCAGCATCAGCTTGCGAAGTGGGCTGAGGCTGACATTGTGGTATATATCGGCTGCGGCGAGCGTGGTAATGAGATGACGGACGTTCTGAACGAGTTCCCAGAACTGAAAGACCCGAAAACGGGCCGTTCTTTGATGGAGAGAACCGTTCTGATTGCCAATACGTCTGATATGCCTTTCGCAGCCCGTGAGGCATCCATCTACACAGGTATCACGATTGCAGAGTATTTCCGTGATATGGGATACTCCGTAGCGTTGATGGCAGACTCCACATCCCGTTGGGCAGAGGCTCTCCGTGAGATGTCCGGACGTCTGGAGGAGATGCCTGGTGAGGAGGGTTATCCTGCATACCTTGGTTCCCGTCTGGCGGAGTTCTACGAGAGAGCCGGACGTGTGGTTTCACTTGGTAAGGATGCCAGAGAAGGCGCGCTGTCTGTAATCGGCGCCGTATCTCCTCCGGGTGGTGATACCTCTGAGCCTGTATCCCAGGCAACCCTTCGTATCGTTAAGGTATTCTGGGGTCTGGATGCGGCTTTGGCATACAAGAGACATTTCCCTGCAATCAACTGGCTGACCAGCTACTCTCTGTATCTGGATAATATGCAGGGCTGGTTTAACGGAACCGTGGCTGAGGACTGGATGGAGGGCCGCCAGAAAATGATGAGCCTTCTGACAGAAGAAGCAGCATTGGAAGAAATTGTACAGATGGTAGGTATGGACGCGCTGTCGCCTGGAGACCGTCTGAAGATGGAAGCGGCGCGCTCAATTCGTGAGGACTTCCTGCATCAGAACTCCTTCCATGAGGTAGATACCTATACGCCGCTTCGGAAGCAGTATTTGATGATGAAGCTGGTTCTTGCGTTCTATGAGCAGGCTACGGAGGCTCTTAGCAAGGGTGCATCCATGAAGGTTCTCCTTGGAATGGACGTAAGAGAGCGTATTGGCCGTTATAAATATA
>CAJUBG010000110.1 GCA_910584575.1 uncultured Dorea sp. | reverse complement strand
CCATGGCGCTTCCTGAGGCTCTGGGTGTTACGAAGTTCTCTGAGAATAAAGAGGAGGCGAAGAAATTTATTGAGTGGTATACCTCTGCTGATATGCAGGAGAAGTTAAATGAGACGAATACGGCAATCCCTACTCGGAATTCTGTGCTGAAGAAGCTGATTGACGACGGAACAATCCAGAATGCAGGCGCTATGATGGAAGAAGCTGAGCTGATTGCATCTCCATTCCCAGATGGAATTCCGGCTTATTATTCTGAGATGAGCAATGCGATGTACAATGCAATCAATAAGATGGCATTGGGAGAGATGTCCGCGGACGAGGCTTACGCAGAGATGGAGGCGAAGGTTGCCGAGCTTGCGGCAGAATAATATGAAAAAGAAGATATTACCTTATCTTTTACTGTCACCCATGATTCTAATCATGGGTGTATTAGTATTTTATCCGGTTATTGCCACGTTTTCATACAGTTTAAAGAAATGGAAGCTGACGGCGCCAGGGGATATCCGCGTGGTGGGGCTTCGCAATTATGCGACGATACTTAAGTCGGATTCTTTCTGGTATAGTTTTCGGAATACGCTGTTTATTCTGGCGGTGGTGGTGGTTTTGACGACGATATTGGGCTTCCTGGTTTCTATTTTCCTTAATATTGATGTGAAATGGTCGGGGCTTCTTTTGGCAGTCGCAATCTTGCCATGGGCTCTCCCGCCTTATGTAAATGGTATTTTATGGAAATTTGTGTTTTCTTCCGGATATGGGTTTATGAATAAAGTCTGTATAGGTCTTGGGCTTGTGAGCCAGCCTGTTGAATGGCTCAGCTCTAGGTGGTCCTTACTTGTGATTGTCTCTTTGGTTGTGACCTGGAGAAGTATCCCGTTTATGGCTCTGGTGTGTCTGGCGGGGAGACAGTCTATTCCCGACGGGATTTATGAGGCGGCGCGGATTGACGGGGGAAACAGCCGGACTATTTTTCAGAGGATCACTCTGCCGCTGATGCTGCCGTTTCTGGGAATTGGAGTTACGTCAACCTCTGTCACGGCGATTAATGTGTTTGATGAGATTATCGCCCTGTCGGGATACAGTGATTTGGGAAAGAATCTGTTGGTGGAAAGTTATTTGACTACATTTTCCTTCCTGGATTTTGGAAAAGGAAGCGCCATTACTTACCTTGTGATGCTCTTTGCGGGTATTTTGGGAGTGTTCTACCTTAGGAATCTTAACAGGGAGGTGGAATACTGATGAAAATTGGAAAAAGGATTGGTTATCTGGCTGCCCTGGCGGTTTTTCTGATTCTGACAATGGGGCCGTTTTTGTGGACGTTTGTGCTGTCTGTAACTCCGGAATATGCCATGATGGAAAAGAGTACGAATCTACTGCCAAAGGTGACTACATTTGACAATTACCGTGAGCTTTTGAAAGAAGGGACGCAGAAGGGCTCTGTTCTGATGACGGGTATTAAAAATGCGTTAAAGGCTGTGGGGGCGACGCTGGTGATTGGGATACCGATTTCAATGATGAGCGCGTATGCGTTAAGCCGAATGGAGTTTCGGGGGAGGCGTTTGATTAAGAATCTGCTTCTGATTACCATGGTAATTCCTGTGATGGCTACGATTATTCCCTTGTTTCGTCTGTTCGTGGCGAGACATTGGCTGGATGATGTGTTCTGGCTTTCTATGGTGTATGTCAGTTCATATCTGCCTCTGGTGACGTGGCTGATGTCAAATTATTTTGCGACAATACCAAAGGAATTGGAGGAAGCGGCGTTGATTGACGGATGTGGGAGGCTTGCCTCTTTTTTAAGAATTATTGTGCCGACCTCCTATCCGATTATTCTGTCGGCGGCGTTGATTATGTTTCTCAATACATGGAGTCAGTTCCAGATTCCGCTTATTTTGGCGTCCTCCCTTGAGACGAAGCCGGTTGCCATTGTGGTGTCGGAATTTATGACGAAGGATTCTGTTCAGTATGGACTGACGGCGGCTGCGGGGATGATTGCAGTGGTTCCGCCGGCGGTTACGGCGTTGGTATTTAGGAGGTTTTTGATTTCTGGGATGATGGGAGGGGCGGTGAAAGGTTAGATTCTTTTGAATCTAACCTTTTGTAATTCCCGTATTGGCTGTTTTTCAATATTTATTTAAAGCGGTTTTACTTATATCCTCCGCTTCCCATCCATTATCTTGCAATACACCACTGCTACCACCGTACTCACTGCCGTAGCCAGAATCCCCGCGCCCACAATTCCCGCCGGATTCACACTCCCGTACTGGCTGCGGAAGGCAATCACATTCACTGGAATCAACTGCAACGAAGAAATATTAATAATCAAAAACGTACACATCTCATTACTGGCGACTCCGCGTTCCCTTACCGGCCCCGCAATTTTGCCCTTTCTTCGGTCATCTTCTAATTTGCCTAACTCATCCATTGCCCGTAATCCCGCCGGTGTCGCCGCCCACCCAAGCCCAAGGACATTGGCAATAATATTCGTAGTTATATGCTCATTTGCCGGATGGTCTTTGGGAAGCTCAGGAAACAGAAAATGTACAATCGGGCGTATCCCCCTGGATGCCGCATGGATGATTCCGGCCTTGGTGGCAATCTCCATCAGCCCTACCCAGAAGGACATGACCCCCATCATAGTGATACAAAGAGTAATGGCCTCCTTGGAGGAATCAAGTGCAGCGTTGGTGATATCCGGCATCCGTCCGGTAAAAGCGGCAAATATAATTCCAATCAATATCATAGCCGCCCACAGATAGTTCAACATATTTTACACCTTCTCATTTTCTTATTGCTTTTATCTATACAATATGCACTTTGCCCAAGTAATAGAATATAGTTGATTTCTGTATATTTTCATATTATATTATGATAATGAATGATGCCTTAATGGACGAAGTCCACCCGCCCGAAGGGCATGAATTACGGTGTGCCCCTTGGGTATACAAGGATGGAAAACCAGAGAGACAGGGAGGAGATATTGTGGAAAATCTGCGAATCACGCTGCCTGAGAGAGTAGACAGAATCATTACTATATTACAGAAGCATGGATACGAGGCATATGCGGTAGGCGGCTGCGTCAGGGATTCGGTTCTTGGGAGAAAGCCTATGGATTGGGATATCACCACGTCAGCCATGCCACAGGAGACGAAAGCATTATTCCATAAGACATTTGATACAGGGATTGAGCATGGGACGGTCACTGTCATGATGGGGGATGAAGGCTTTGAAGTGACGACCTACCGGATTGACGGGGAGTACGAGGATTGCCGCCACCCGAAAGAAGTGACATTCACAAGGAATCTTAAAGATGATTTACTGAGAAGGGATTTTACCATCAATGCCATGGCTTACAACGAAAAGGACGGGCTGGTGGATATCTTCGGCGGCATACGTGATATTCAGGCAAATATAATCCGATGTGTGGGAAATGCGAAGGAACGATTCTCCGAGGATGCATTGAGAATCTTAAGGGGGCTTCGTTTTGCGGCGCAGCTTGGCTTCAGGATTGAGGAGGGGACGAGACGGGGGATGAAAGAGCTTGCCTCCACCCTGGAAAAGATTAGTGCGGAACGGATACAGGCAGAGCTTGTGAAACTGGTTACGTCCGACAGGCCGGAGTTACTCAGGGATGCATATGAACTGGGAATCACGCGTGTATTCCTGCCGGAATTTGACCGAATCATGGTTACAGGGCAGGAGACGCCGCACCACATGTATTCCGTGGGCGAGCATACACTCCATGCCATGAAAAATATTCGGGCGGATAAGGCGCTAAGGCTGACTATGCTTCTTCATGATATGGGAAAGCCGGCGCTTAAGACTGTGGATGACGAGGGGGTGGCGCATTTTAAACGTCACGCGGCAGAAAGCCAGGTGATTGCAAAAGACGTGTTAAAACGGCTGAAATTTGACAATGATACGCAAAGCAAGGTGACGCGGTTGGTCTGCTGCCATGATTATCGTATGCCGGCAACGGCGAAGAATGTACGCAGGGCCATGAATCAGATTGGAGAGGATTTGTTTCCATACTATATGGAGGTGCGCCGCGCGGATGTGCTGGCACAGAGCATGTACATGCGGGACGAGAAGATAAAGAATCTGGATGATATTGAGATATTATATCAGGAGATTGTACAGGCAAATCAATGCGTGTCGTTAAAAGACCTGGCAGTATCGGGGAGGGATCTGATTGGGCTTGGGATGAAGCCAGGGAAGGAGATTGGCGCGTGTTTAGATAGATTATTAGAGCAAGTCATAGAGAAGCCGGAGTGTAATGAGAAAGGAAAATTGCTAAAGCTGGCTTCAGAATGGATGTAAGCTGCATATTTTCCCCATTCCCATCATACGTTAGAGAGAATATGTAATGTAAGTGCAGGGGATGGATATGCAGGAGTA
>CAJUBG010000109.1 GCA_910584575.1 uncultured Dorea sp. | reverse complement strand
TTATAATCAACTTTACAGGAAATGGAAACCCCCTTTTTCCTTAAATCTTTGTGAAACACATGTGCTTGTCCTATTTTACCCATTGTTCGACAGATTCAACTATGACCTTTGTAGTATTGCGTCAATATATTTCCCTGTATAAGAAACCGGATTTTTGGCAATCTCCTCCGGAGTCCCCTTTGCAATCACGGTTCCGCCCCTGTCGCCGCCCTCCGGCCCGATGTCTATGATATAGTCAGCCGTCTTAATCACATCCAGGTTATGTTCAATCACAATCACCGTATTCCCGTCCGACGACAGGCGGCGCAGAATCTCCGTCAGCTTGTGGACATCCGCAAAATGCAGTCCCGTTGTGGGCTCGTCCAGAATATAGATGGTCTTGCCCGTACTCCGCTTGCTGAGCTCTGTGGCCAGCTTAATCCTCTGTGCCTCGCCTCCCGACAGAGTCGTGGAGGGCTGTCCCAGACGGATATAAGAAAGACCCACATCATACAGCGTCTCCATCTTTCTCCGGATACTGGGTACATTTTCAAAGAAATGCAGCGCCTCCTCCACCGTCATATCCAAAACGTCGTAAATACTTTTCCCCTTATATTTTACCTCCAATGTCTCACGGTTATACCTCTTTCCGCCACAGACTTCACAGGGCACATACACATCCGGCAGGAAATGCATCTCAATCTTCAGGATTCCGTCGCCGCTGCACGCCTCGCATCTGCCGCCCTTCACATTAAAGCTGAAGCGTCCCTTCTTATATCCTCTCGCCTTTGCGTCAGCCGTAGCTGCAAACAGATCGCGGATCAAATCGAACACTCCCGTATAGGTAGCAGGATTCGACCTGGGAGTCCGCCCAATCGGAGACTGGTCAATATTGATGACCTTGTCAAGCCTGTCCATTCCCTCAACCCCGTCATGCTTGCCCGGAAGGGTCCGCGCCCGATTAAGCTCTCTGGCAAGCCGCTTGTAAAGAATCTCGTTCACCAGAGAACTCTTGCCCGATCCGGATACCCCCGTCACACAGGTCATAACCCCCAGAGGGAACTCCACGTCAATATTCTTAAGGTTATTCTCCCTTGCGCCAATCACCTTAAGCCACCCGGAAGGCTTGGCCCTCTCCTCTGGCACAGGGATACGAATCCTGCCGCTTAAATACGCACCGGTCACAGAAGCCTTATTTTTCATAATCTCCTTGGCATTTCCCTTAGCAACTACGGTTCCGCCGTGCTCTCCGGCGCCAGGCCCGATATCCACAATATAGTCTGCCTCCAGCATGGTATCCTCGTCATGCTCTACCACAATAACCGAATTTCCCAGATCCCGCAGATGCTTCAGAGTTCCAAGCAGCTTGTCATTATCTCTTTGGTGAAGCCCGATGCTTGGCTCGTCCAGAATATAGGCCACACCCACCAGCCCTGAGCCAATCTGCGTGGCTAGCCGGATTCTCTGTGCCTCGCCCCCTGACAGGCTTCCCGTTGCTCTGGCAAGAGTCAGATAGTCAAGCCCTACATCCATCAAAAATTGAATCCGCGCCCGAATCTCTTTCAAAATCTGCCCGCCAATCAACATCTGCTGCTTGGTTAATTCTAACTGATTCAGGAATTCCTGCAGGCGCTCTATCGAAAGCGCCGTCAACTGGGCTATATTCTTATCCCCCACAGTCACCGCAAGGGCGCCAGGCTTCAATCTCTGTCCCTTACACTCGTGGCAGGGGGTAATCCGCATAAACTCCTCATATTCAGCCTTTGAGTATTCCGAAGAAGTCTCCCTGTAACGGCGCTCTACGTTTTTCAAAAGACCCTCAAACGCCACGTCGTACACGCCTTCCCCGCGCTGTCCCCGATAATAGACCCTGACCTCCCTGCCGTCCGTTCCGTGAATCAGCACGTCATGAATCTTTTTCGGATAGTCCTTAAACGGCGTATCCAGAGAAAAATGGTACTCTCTGGCCAACGCGTCCAGAATAGCATAAGAAAAGCTCTTTTTATCGTTGCAGGACTGCCACCCCATCACCGTAATCGCGCCCTCCATAATGCTCAAGTTCTTATCCGGAATAATCAACTCCTCGTCAAATTCCATCTTATATCCCAGGCCAAAACACTCTGGACACGCACCGAAGGGATTGTTAAACGAAAAGCTTCTCGGCTCTATCTCCTCAATACTAATCCCACAGTCCGGACAGGAAAAGCTCTGGCTGAAATGAAAGCTCTCTCCGTCGATGACATCCACCGTCAGCAAACCCTCAGCAAGCCCAAGGACCGTCTCAATGGAATCTGTCAGCCTTTTCTCGATTCCCTCCTTAATCATCAGACGATCCACAATAATGTCAATATTGTGCTTAATATTCTTGTCCAGCACAATCTCCTCCGACAGCTCATAGAGGTTACCGTCCACCCTCACACGGACATACCCGTTCTTCTTAGCACGCTCAAACAGCTTGGCATGGGTTCCCTTCCTGCCCCGCACAACCGGCGCCAGCAGTTGAATCTTCGTCCTCTCCGGTAACTCCATAATCTGGTCTACCATCTGGTCTACGGTCTGCTTCTTAATCTCCTTCCCGCACTTGGGACAGTGGGGAATCCCGATTCTGGCATAGAGCAGACGGAAATAATCATAAATCTCCGTAACCGTACCCACCGTAGATCTTGGGTTGCGGTTGGTGGATTTCTGGTCGATTGAGATTGCCGGAGACAACCCTTCAATGCTCTCAACATCCGGCTTCTCCATCTGTCCCAAAAACTGCCTTGCATAAGAAGACAATGACTCCATGTATCTTCTCTGCCCCTCTGCGTAAATGGTATCGAAAGCCAAAGAGGACTTTCCTGAGCCGCTGAGTCCGGTCAGGACCACCAGCTCATCCCGCGGAATATCCAAGTCAATATTCTTCAGATTGTGCTCATTGGCGCCTCTGATTCTGATAAATTGTTTGCTGTCCCTTTTCTTTGCCATATTTTATCCTTCCTACAATAATCTATAAATCATTTAATACTTTCTTTAATTCTACCAGCTTATCCCTTAACTCTGCCGCTGCCTCAAAGTTAAGCTCTGCCGCCGCCTTCTTCATCTGCTTGGTAAGCTCAGCAATCAGCTTCGTAAGTTCCGTCTGGCTCATAGATTCCGGATCCTTCTCCATCCTGAGCTCCTGTGCGGCAACCTTCTTTGACACGGCGATTAAGTCGCGTACACTCTTTTTAATCGTCTGGGGAGTAATACCATGTTCTTCATTATACTGCAGTTGAACCTTACGGCGTCTCTCGGTCTCCTCAATGGCAAGGCGCATGGAATCTGTGATTGTATCGGCATACATAATCACATGTCCCTCTGCATTACGCGCCGCACGCCCGATGGTCTGAATCAGGGACGTCTCTGAACGCAGGAAGCCCTCCTTATCCGCATCCAGGATTGCCACAAGGGTAATCTCCGGAATATCCAAGCCCTCCCGCAGCAGGTTGATTCCCACCAGCACATCAAACACGTTAAGCCGCATATCACGGACAATCTCCGTCCTCTCCAGTGTATCGATATCCGAGTGGAGATAGCGCACACGAATCCCCACCTCCCGCATATAATCGGTAAGGTCCTCCGCCATGCGCTTCGTAAGAGTTGTAATCAGAACCTTATTCTCCTTGCTAATCTCCTTGTTCACTTCACCTACCAGGTCATCAATCTGCCCCTCAACAGGACGCACCTCAATCTCAGGGTCCAGAAGTCCGGTTGGACGGATCACCTGCTCTGCCCTTAACAGCTCATGCTCATCCTCATAGGGCCCCGGCGTGGCGGATACAAACATCACCTGGTCTATCTTACCTTCAAATTCCTCAAAGTTCAAGGGGCGGTTGTCTTTTGCGGAGGGGAGCCGGAAGCCATATTCTACCAGGGTTGACTTCCTTGACTGGTCGCCATGGTACATCCCCCCAATCTGGGGCACAGTCTTATGTGATTCGTCAATCATCATAATAAAATCATCCGGAAAATAGTCAATCAGCGTATGGGGCGGCTGCCCTGCCGCAAGTCCGGTCAGATGCCGCGAATAGTTCTCGATTCCTGAGCAGAAGCCTGTCTCCCGCATCATCTCTATATCAAAATTCGTCCGTTCAGCTATCCTCTGGGCCTCCAGAAGCTTTCCCTCACCCTTAAAATACCTGACCTGCTCCTCTAATTCGCTCTCTATCTCTTTAATGGCCCGATCAAGGCTCTCCTTGGACACCACATAATGGGAGGCCGGAAAGATTGCCACATGGTTCAATTCATTCTTAATCTCTCCGGTCAGGATGTCTATCTCTGTGATTCGGTCTACTTCATCCCCGAAAAATTCGATCCGGTATGCAAGACACTCGTATATTGCAGGGATAATCTCCAATACGTCCCCTCGGACGCGGAAGGTTCCCCGCTTAAAGTCCATCTCATTGCGGTCATATTGAATCTCGATGAGCTTCTTGATTACCTCGTCTCGGTCCTTGGTCATTCCTGGGCGGAGGGAAATTACCATGTTCTGGTAGTCTATGGGGGAACCAAGACCGTAGATACATGATACGCTGGCTACGATGATTACGTCGCGCCGTTCGGAGAGCGCTGCTGTGGCGGAATGGCGAAGCTTGTCTATCTCATCGTTGATGGATGAGTCCTTGGCGATGTAGGTGTCCGAGGAAGGGACGTAGGCTTCGGGTTGGTAGTAGTCGTAGTAGGAGACAAAATACTCCACTGCATTCTCCGGGAAATATTCACGGAATTCTCCATACAGCTGTGCTGCCAGCGTTTTATTATGCGCTATGATAAGGGTCGGCTTATTCAGTTCCTGTATCACATTCGCCATCGTAAAGGTCTTCCCAGACCCCGTAACCCCTAGTAAAGTCTGGCATTGGTTGCCTTCCCGGA
>CAJUBG010000108.1 GCA_910584575.1 uncultured Dorea sp. | reverse complement strand
CTACGGCTTTGCCTGTTCCCCCATCTCAGATGGGGGATTAAAAAACTTTCTCATTTAAGATATAGCAATTAGGCTGGTGAAGCTTTCTGGCTAAGCGCTCTATCATATAACATAAAAAATACAAGTCATTATCTGTTATTTCTTCCTCTGCAAAAAATCTGTTTGTCATAGCGAATAACTCCCTTCAAACTGTAAGGTATCTAAAGCTTTTTCTGTACAAAAAACAATTTGATGCGTTGGATACTTAAATCTGGCTAACTCCCAAAAAGCTGCTTTTGAAATCCTCGTACTTACATAATCTTCAATATAATCCCAGATAGTATCATCAGCCATTGCGCCTTCTCTATGTCATAAGAATGACTTTTTCCGCTTCGGCAATCAACTATAAATTGAAGCCATTCTTCTGTCATCTCACTAAATATCTTGATTTTCAAATCCGGATTTTCAATATAATTGTATTGATTGACAATCTGATTTTTACGTTTAGTCAATGCCCAACGTTTTGCCTGTTTCTCAAACTGTGTACAATAAAATCCATAACCAAAATCTTTATAATAACCGTTTTGTAGAATCTTTGGCTTTTCCACAATTATGTTACTGCCATGGAATAGTTTCATATCACTTTACAACTCCTCTCAACTGCAAAAAGAATCTCGTTTTATTCTTTTTTCTATTTCATTTTACCATGCAGTATAGAGCTCCTCAACAAAATATTTTCCTCACATAGCCTCTCTTTTTAAGAATCATACCTCTAAAGCTAAAACATATCCTTAGCTAAGCGAAATCCAATAATATTCACAATATCCTTCTTTCCCATGGCGCTGTACTGCCTCTGCCTTCTCCAAAACTCCTCCACATTTCATAATCGTCCTCTTGGAAGCAGCATTTTCTGTATCACAAGTCAACATAAGGGCAGGTATCCCCAAACTTCTTGCCTTTTCCATCACCTGTCTAAGCATCTCTGTTGCATACCCTTTCTTGCGTTCCTTTGGAGTAACGCTGAAGCCCACATGCCCTCCCAAAACTTTCAGCTCTTCGCTTAGTGTGTGGCGAAGCTCAATGCACCCTATTATTTTATCGTCTATTCTTCGCATTGCCATATATAATGTGGCCTGAACCCCCAAAATATCATTTCCTGGTCTCTCGCACTCTTTTACCTTCTTAATCCACTCATTATAATGCTCGAAATGATGGAGTCCACGACTACCATTGATTGAATTTTCACCTGCTTCTATAAATGATTTGCGAAAAGACATAATCTTTTCTTCTAATTCTTTCTCCACCTTAATTAACTTTATATCATTTACTGACATTTTTCATCAGCACCTAAATACTTTTTTGAAGTTTCCGGATTCAGATTAAACTGCTTCTGAATTTTAAGCAAGATTGTCTGCGCTGGAACATTCATCTCTCTTAGCACCGAAACCGTTCCCCTGATCCCTTCCTCTCTACCTTCCTCTCTACCCTTTTCTTCCGCTTCTTCCCGAATCTCTGCTTCTCTCATTAACAGCGTCATGTACTCCAACCTCCATTCTTTGCTTTCTTTTACCTGCGCCACCTTTTCATCAATCTCTTTTACAAACGGATTGTCACTTTCGTCTCCGCTTACATACTTTAGAAATTCCCTCACATCTTCATTTTCTGCAGTCCTGTAATCTCTCGCATTGAAAAACACCTTCTTCGCCCCATCATTAAGCTTCAGATTCTTATCCTCTAAACACAGATTCTCAAATGTATACTGCGCTTTCCCCTGATGGAACGGGTCAAAGGTACAGATAAATATAACATAGCTTTCTTTCAGCTTCTTGTAATTCTCGCCTTTCTCTATGGTATTCAAATCTATCATTCCCTGATAGTAACGGCTTCTCTGCGGTAAATTCCCCTTATCTGTCGTCTGCATTTCCAAATCAAACACTCGGTTCCCATCTTCAATATACACATCCAGACGCACGCTCTTTGCGTCCTTTTCAATGTCAATCGCCTTCTCATCCTCCAGATACACAATATCCTTAATCTTGGTTTGGAGAAGTCTTTCCAGAAGCATCTTGCACAGTCTCTTGTCCCGCATTACCTTGGCAAATATGAAACCATCTTTTATCTTTAGTTCTTCCCATGTCCTGATTGCTTCCTGCATCTCCATCGGCATCAATCTCCTTTTTATTATATTACCATGCCTCATAATTTTACTCAATCATTTATGGTACGGTTCCCCATTTATAATTCGAAACCCTCTATAAATCTGCTCTAACAAAATCACCCTCATCAACTGATGCGGAAATGTCATCCTCGAAAAACTCAGCGCAAAATCCGACCTCTCAAGCACCTCTTTCCCCAGGCCGATAGACCCTCCAATAATAAACATAATATGGCTCTTACCCTGCACGCCAAGCCTCTCAAGCTTATCCGCCAATTCCTCTGACGTAATCTGTTTTCCCTGAATCTCAAGCGTAAACACATACGCTTCATCCCTCACATGCCTTAAGATTCGTTCCCCCTCCTTTGAACGGACAAGGGTTTCTTCAAGCTCACTGGCGCTCTCCTTCGTCTTTTCATCCGCCACCTCGATGATCTCTAGCTTACAATACTTCCCCAGACGCTTTGCATATTCCGCGACAGCATCCCGCAGATATTTTTCTTTCATCTTTCCAACCGTCACCAATGTAACCCGCATACCGGCAATTCCTTCCGCTTCATCCTGATTTTCACGCTGCCTAAAAGACACACTCCGTCAATCCTTATCCCAACGCCACATCCAATATCATCATAAGCACAAATCCCGCCGCAAACCCAATCGTCCCGATGTTGCTATGCTCTCCTTCTGCCGACTCCGGCACCAACTCCTCCACAACCACATAAATCATTGCGCCCGCCGCAAATGCAAGCAGATACGGCAGAACCGGCGTAATATACGCGGCAAGCAGCACCGTAATCCCTCCTGCTATTGGCTCTACGATTCCGGACATAGACCCATACAAAAACGCCTTCCACCGCCCCTGTCCTTCACTCCTGACAGGCAGGGACACGATAAACCCTTCCGGAAGATTCTGTACGGCAATTCCGATTGCCAGCGCAAACGCCCCTGCCACAGTCACATCCGCATTGCCTGTCATCAGTCCTGCAAACACGGCGCCGCTTGAGATACCCTCCGGTATATTATGAATCGTAACCGCAAGCACAAGCATGGTTGATTTATTTAATACACACCTTGGCCCCTCAACCTGATCAGAACCCACATGCATATGAGGAATGGTCCGATCCAGAAGCAGAAGGAAGCCGATTCCCAGAACAAAACCCACCGCCGCAGGCACAAACGCAAACTTGCCCATATTTTCCGACATATCCATAGCCGGAATCAAAAGCGACCACACAGAGGCCGCAACCATGACGCCTGCCGCAAATCCCAGAAGCGCCTTCTGGATGAAAGGCTTCAGCTCATTTCTCATAAACAGCACACATGCCGCACCTAACGTTGTACCTATAAAAGGAATCATAAGTCCCCAGAAAATCATCATATAAATTCTCCTTTTGATAACATCCATTTTCTTAACATCAATAAGTATAACATAAATTCCGGATGTATCATAGGCTCTGCTGATTGCAAAAAATCACGAGCCGTTCTTAAAATCAGGGACGCGGCAAAACCTGCCGCGTCCCCTTCTCTTAATCTATTTACTCAATAATTCATGAATTCCCTTTGCACCGGCTTTTCCCGCACCCATGGCAAGGATAACCGTAGCCGCGCCTGTCACGGCGTCTCCGCCGGCAAATACAGCCGCCTTGGAGGTCTGCCCGTTTTCCTCCTCCGCAACGATACATTTTCTCCTGTTGGTCTCAAGCCCCTTGGTGGTAGACGCAATCAACGGGTTCGGAGAAGTTCCGAGAGACATGATCACAGTGTCAAGCTCAATCTCATACTCAGAACCAGGAATCTCCACCGGACGCCTTCTGCCGGAAGCGTCAGGCTCGCCAAGTTCCATCTTGATCACCTTCATGCCCTTCACCCATCCGTTGTCATCAACAAGAATCTCCTTCGGATTGGTCAGAAGGTCAAAGATTACGCCTTCCTCCTTGGCGTGATGAACCTCCTCAACTCGCGCCGGAAGCTCAGCTTCACTACGGCGGTATACAATATGTACCTCCGCGCCAAGACGCAGAGCCGTTCTTGCCGCGTCCATGGCCACGTTACCGCCGCCCACAACCGCAACCTTCTTACCTGCCACAATCGGGGTATCATAAGAATCGTCAAAGGCTTTCATCAGATTGCTTCTTGTCAGGTATTCATTGGCAGAGAACACACCGTTGGCCGTCTCGCCCGGAATTCCCATAAACATCGGAAGCCCTGCGCCAGAGCCGATAAATACTGCCTCGAAATCCTCCTCCTCCATCAACTGGTCGATGGTGGTAGACTTTCCAATCACAACATTCGTCTCAAACTTAACGCCTAACTCTTTTACCTTCTCAATCTCTTTCTTAACAACCTTGTGCTTCGGAAGACGGAACTCAGGAATTCCGTATACCAACACGCCTCCAAGCTCATGAAGCGCCTCAAATACCGTCACCTCATAGCCTAACTTTGCAAGATCGCCCGCACAGGTAAGTCCGGACGGACCAGACCCGATTACCGCAACCTTATGCCCGTTGGTTTTCTCTGCCTTCACAGGCTTAATATCATTCTCTAATGCATAATCCGCAACAAATCTCTCCAGCTTTCCGATGGAAACCGGATCACCCTTGATTCCGCGGATACATTTGCACTCGCACTGAGACTCCTGGGGACATACGCGTCCGCAGATTGCCGGAAGTGCGGAGGACTCCCCAATCACCTTGTAAGCCTCCTCAATATTCCCCTCCTTAACCTTGGAAATGAATCCAGGAATATTAATGGAAACCGGACATCCCTCAATACACTTGGCATTCTTACAGTTCAGGCAGCGCGCTGCCTCCTCCATTGCTTCTTCTTTGTTATATCCGTAGCAAACCTCCTCGAAGTTCGTCGCTCTTACCTTAGCATCCTGCTCTCTGACAGGGATTCTCTTTAAAACATCAGCCATTAGTTGTCACCTCCGCAATTACCGCATCCACCATGGTGGGTGTC
>CAJUBG010000107.1 GCA_910584575.1 uncultured Dorea sp. | reverse complement strand
TGATTTCCGGAAAAATTAACGATTCCTAATGCTTTACTCATATTATTCTACCCCCTTTACACGTTTTGCCACAAGTTCGATGTGTTCGCTGTCCGCGCTTCCAACGACTGCTTCCCTGCCAATCTTAACGCCGTCGGCCACCAGTGCGCGCTGTACAACGGCTCCGGCCTCTACCTTAGCGCCAGGCATCAGGACGCTGTCAATTACCTTAGCGCCTTCACCTACCTCCACTCCTGTGAAAAGGACGGAATTCTTAACCTCTCCCTCGATGATACAGCCCTGGGTGATAAAGGCGCGCTTAATGCTGGCGTCAGGCCCTACATAGTGAGGCAGGGTAGTAACATCCTCTGTATAAATCTTCCATGTCGGGTCGTTCAAGTCAAGCTCATTGTTGGTGTCCAGAAGGTCCATGTTGGCTTCCCACAGGGAATCAATCGTTCCTACGTCTTTCCAGTAGCCTTTGAACTTGTATGCATACAGAGTCTTGTGGTCAGCCAGAAGCTGCGGGATGATATCCTTACCGAAGTCATGGTTTGATTCCGGATTCTTCATGTCGGCAACCAGAAGCTTGCGCAGAGGCTTCCAGGTAAAAATGTAGATACCCATGGAAGCAAGATTACTCTTAGGATTCGCAGGTTTCTCCTCGAATTCGACGATATGGCCGTCCTCGTCCGTATTCATGATACCGAAACGGCTTGCCTCCTTAAAAGGCACCTCGATTACGGCAATCGTAGCGTCCGCGTTGTTGGCCTTGTGCTCGGCAAGCATCTTGGCATAATTCATCTTGTAGATGTGGTCGCCGGAAAGGACGAGCAGGTATTCCGGAGAGTAGGTATCAATAAAGTCGATGTTCTGGGAAATCGCGTCTGCGGTTCCGCGGTAAACATCCAGATTGGCGTCAGCCTTCTCACGGGGCGGAAGTACATAGACACCGCTGTCCTTGGCATCCAGACCCCAGCGGCGTCCGGCTGCAACGTAACTGTTCAATAAAACGGATTCATATTGTGTCAGTACACCGATGACATCGATGCCGCTATTGGCACAGTTACTCAACGGGAAATCAACAATGCGGTACTTTCCACCATATGATACAGCCGGCTTTGCCACCTTATTGGTAAGGTCATGCAGCCTTGAGCCACGGCCACCGGCCAAAATCATCGCTAACATAGTATTTTGCTTCATAGTGAGCCCTCTCTTTCCATTTGTGTTACATGATAATAGATATTATACAATTTTTTTCTCATTCTTTCCATATTTTTGTGCAAAAAAAGAAAAATTTCTGGTAAAAATTGTCGTGTAGACTTTTACTTATGGGTAATAATAAAGTATAAGCAGGTTGATATCAGATAAAGAATATGAAAAGAAAAGATTTTCTGAAAATAATCCTTACATTCATTGGTTATCTGTGATATAATACAGTATAGAAAAGGATTATATGTCGTTGGGAATGATGCAATTTCATAGGTGTAACTCCAGACATACTGGCGTACAATCTGAGGCAACAAGGGGGAGCTGCTATGATTGTGCGCTGTTTATTTTTAATCCTTTTTGCATTAATGAAGGTGTCAGAAAAGAGAGGAGGTTCATTTATTATGTTCAAAATTGGTGATTATGTGGCACATTATAAGGAGGGTGTCTGTGAGGTGACGGATATTGGGAGGCTTGACATGAGCTGCTCGGACAAGCAGAAGGAATATTATACGTTAAAGCCAATCTATAATGTCAAAGGAACCCTGTATACACCTGTGGAGAACGAAAAGAGGCAGATCAGAGAATTGATTTCCGGTGAGGAGGCGAAAAAGCTGATCGGCGACATGGGCAGCATTGAGACGATTGGGGTCACGGATGAGAAGAAGCGTGAGGTATTCTATAAGGAGGCTCTCCTTAAGAATCAGTGCAGGGAATGGGTAGCGCTGATTAAGACCTCGTATATGCGCAAGATGAACCGGCTTGCCTCCGGTAAGAAGTCCGTCAATGTAGATGAAAAGTATCTGAGCATTGCGGAGAAGTTTCTGCTCGGTGAGCTGGCGGTTGCTCTGGAGATGTCAAAAGAAGAAGTACGGGGGTATATAGAGAAGTGTCTGGAAGAATAACGGAAGAATATATAAGGTCGATAAACGGAATGGGGCTGCCGTGAGATTTTTACATTTATTAATGGTAAAAATCTCTCACGGCAGCCCTATATAATTATCTGAGCTTCTCTGAGATATGGATGCGGAAGCTCTCATACTCCTCAGTTGCGGTTGGAAGCAGGAGTCCTGCGTTCATCAGCACGTCCCCTGGGTATTCCTTTCCGTCAATCAGGTAAACGCCGTCTTTTTTAAGTCCCTTAAGGCGCATCCAGCGCCCTGGCCCGTTGGGGTGAATCTGAAGGGCTACGATGCACAGGAGAGCCTCGCTGCCGTCCTGGGCGGCAAATTCCCATCCATGGTATGCCTCTACTTTATCCGGATTGGTGAGCCGGTAATAATCCCCGTACTGGATTAAGTCATAATATTCCTTGAATTCCCGAATCTGGGCTTTCACGATTTCTTTTTCATCCTCAGACATCTTATTCACGTCCAGCTCGTATCCGAAGGTGCCGGACATGGCGACGGTTGCCCGTGTATTTAGCGGCACGATTCTTCTGGTCTGCTCATTGGGACAGTGGGATACGTGTGAGCCCATGGTGCTGACAGGATACCCGAAGGAGGTGCCGTACTGGATGCTGAGCCGTTCGATGGCGTCTGTATCGTCGCTGCACCAAATCTGAGGCGTATAATAGAGCATTCCGGCGTCAAAGCGCCCGCCGCCTCCGCTGCAGCCTTCAATCAGCATGTCCGGATAACGCTGAATCAGCTTCTCAAGCATGTCATAAAGCCCCAGGACATAACGGTGCATCACCTCGCCCTGGCGTTCCGATGGAAGGACGGCGCTGTAAAGGTCGCAGAGACTGCGGTTTAAGTCCCATTTGAGGTATTCGATTCTGGCAGAATCTAACACCTGGCAGATATGGCTGAAAATGTAGTCCCTGACCTCCTCCCTGGAGAAGTCAAGCAAAAGCTGCTGGCGGGAACGGGTCGGAGGCTTCCCTGGAACCTGCATCGCCCATTCGGGATGTGCGCGGTAGAGGTCACTGTCCTCGTTGATGCCCTCAGGCTCAAACCAGATGCCGAACTGCAAGCCCAGGTTATGAATCTCATCGGAAAGCTCTTTTAGGGTACAGCCCAGTTTCTTCTCGTTTACAATCCAGTCGCCTAAGCCCGATACATCCAGGTCACGCTTGCCGAACCATCCGTCGTCCATGACGAAAAGCTCTACTCCGAGCTCTGCCGCGTCTTTGGCCATCTGAATCAGCTTGTCCCCGTCAAAGTCAAAATACACGCCCTCCCAGTCGTTTAGCAGGACGGGACGCCTCTGTGAAGTCCATTTTCCACGGCACAGATGGTTTCTGTATGCATTGTGGAAGGTTCGGGACAGTTGGCCGAGTCCGTGCTCTGAGTATGCCATGGCAGCTTCAGGAGAGTAGAAGCGTTCCTTGGGTTTGACACAGAAGCAGAAATTGTCGGGATGGATTCCAAGCAGCAGTCGGGTCTGGTCGTACTGGTCAAGCTCTGCGCTTCCGATGAAATCCCCGCTGTATAAAAGGGAGAAGCCGTAGCAGCCTCCGTCCTCCTCTGTGGCGTTATGGTCTGACAGAATCAGGAAGGGATTGTACTGGTGGCTTGAGGTTCCCCGTGTGCTGCCTACGGACTGAATTCCATGTCTCACAGGAGTGCGCTGGCAGTTGCGCTCCTTTACGTGGCGTCCGTGGAAGGTGTGAAGGTCATAGCCGCCGTAGAGATAATCAATACATACGCTCTGGAGGTTCTCCAGGTAAATGTCATTGCCGCTGTGATTCTCCACACAGACGGCCCGCGTAATGATGTCCAGGTCCTCCATGACGCCATAGTAGAGGTGGACGTAGAACATATGGCGGGTGTCCTCAAGGGTGACAATTAAAGTGTCTGTCTGGCATTGGGAAGGCTTCGAATCATCATAGAGCGCCGGAAGCCCCGGAAGCGAATACTTTCCCTCCTGAAGCTCATGCTTCAGATAACGAAGCTCACATGCAGAAGTCCCGTCCGGATAGCGGACCTTCAAGGCTGTGGAACGGTAGTCGCCGCTTCCGTAGGTCGGGAACTCCTGCGGCAGAGCATCCAGTGAATAGGTCCGGTCATCCCCCGCATCGTAAGGATTGCCGGAGAAGCCCCTGTCTGCGTATGCAATCCGGTAGGAATAGTCGAAAGCAGAACCCTTCATACCAAACCAGGTATGGAGTAATACTCCATACCTGTCTGCTTTCATCTGGTACATACTATGGTTTGTTTGTAATGTAAATAATCGGTTTGTGCTGTCAAATAATATCGCCATAAGTTTGCCCCCATTGAAAAGTGTAATTTTGAAATTATTTTACCGCACCGTTTACGACACCGTTGATAATCTGCTTCTGGCAAACCAGATAGAAGATCAGGATTGGCAACAGCGCCAACAGGTAAGAGGCAAATGCCAGGTTGTAGTTCGTACCAAACTGAGTCTGGAATGTCAACTGTGCTAAAGGCAATGTGTTGACTCCCGTACCGGACATGATAACAAGCGGTGTCATTACATCGTTCCAGGTTCCCAGGGCTGTCAGTACGGCAACCGTAGCGTGCATCGGCGTCATGATTGGGAAGATAATCTTCCAGTATGTAGACCATGTGGTAGCGCCGTCCACGAAGGCCGCCTCCTCAAGTGCGATTGGAATGTTCTTCAAATAGCCGGAGTAAAGCATAACGTTCATCGGCATGTAGAACACAAGGTAGCATAATATAACTCCGAACCAGTTGTCAATACCCATTTGTGCGGTCTGTTTTACCAGAGGCATCATAAGGATTGCGAAAGGTACGAACATACCGCTTACAATGTAGAGATATGACACCTTGTAGAACTTGCTCTTAGCCATGCTTCTTCCGATTGCATACCCTGCAAGAGAGTGAATCAGGATGGCAAGCACTACGGTTACAACAGTGATCATAACACTGTATCCCAGAGAGTGCCAGAAGTCTGTGACGCGCATAGCTTCTGCAAAGTTCTCAAGACTCCAGGATT
>CAJUBG010000106.1 GCA_910584575.1 uncultured Dorea sp. | reverse complement strand
GTCTTCGGGAATACTATGAGTAGCAGGACCAAACAGGCTCTTGCTACTCTTATTTATTATCCGAAGGAGAAGATGGACAGGATTAAGAGGGAAGAAGACAACATGGAGGACTGGTACAAGATTACTCTGTACCGTCTGATTGAGATCAGCAAGCGGGCGGCGAGCAAATACACCCGTTCCAAGGTGAGAAAGTCTCTGCCGGAGGATTTTGCCTATGTGATTGAGGAGTTGATCACAGAGAAGGCGGATATCATGGATAAAGGCTCGTACTATAATTCTATTGTGAGCACGATTATCAGAATCGGGAAGGCGGAGAAGTTTATCATTGCCTTAAGCGAGCTGATTCAGAGGCTTACGGTGGACCATCTCCATATTGTGGGGGATATCTACGACAGAGGGCCGGGGCCTCATATTATTATGGATAAATTAATGAAGTACCATTCTGTGGATATACAGTGGGGAAACCATGACGTGCTGTGGATGGGGGCTGCGGCAGGCCAGAGGGGATGTATTGCCAATGTAATACGAATCTGTGCAAGATACGGTAATCTGGATATTTTAGAGGAGGGGTATGGAATTAATCTGCTTCCTCTGGCTACATTTGCATTGAATACCTATAAGGACGACCCTTGTAAATGCTTCCAGCTCAAGGGAGATTCCGGCCATGGAAAGAATGAGACGCTGATGGATATCAAGATGCACAAGGCGATTTCTGTGATTCAGTTCAAGGTGGAGGGACAGATTATTAAGAAGAATCCGGGCTTTAAGATGGAGGACCGCAATCTCCTGCACCATATTGACTATGAGAAGGGCACTATTGAGATTGAGGGCAAGACCTACGAACTGTTGGATAAGAATTTCCCGACCATTGACCCCAAGAATCCCTATAAGCTGACCAAGGAAGAAGAAGACATTATGGAACGGCTTGAGCAGGCGTTTTTAAATTGTGAGAAATTGCAGAGGCATATGCGTTTCCTGCTGAATAAAGGCGCCCTGTACAAGGTGTATAACAATAACCTGCTTTACCATGGGTGCGTTCCGCTAAATGAGGACGGAAGCCTGAAGTCTGTGTGCATTTACGGGAAGTCATACCAGGGAAAGAGCCTGTATGAGATTCTGGAGAGCTATGTGAGAAAGGGCTTCCATGCGTTGGACGACGAGGAACGGGAGAGGGGCAAGGATATGATGTGGTATATCTGGTTAAGCGAAGGCTCTCCGCTGTTTGGAAAGGATAAGATGGCCACGTTTGAGAGGTATTTCCTTGCAGAGAAGGAGACCCACAAGGAGAAGAAGAATCCCTATTACAGCCTTTTGGAGGAGGAGGAAGTGGTGAACGGAATCCTGAAGGAATTTGGGCTGCCTTCGGAGGAAACCCATATAGTCAACGGCCATGTTCCGGTCAAGAGTAAGAACGGTGAGAACCCGGTGAAATGCGGCGGCAAGGTTATGGTTATTGACGGGGGCTTCTCCAAGGCGTACCAGAAGGAGACGGGGATTGCAGGGTATACGCTTATCTCTAATTCTTATGGATTGATTCTGGTTGCCCATGAGCCTTTTGAGTCTACGGAGGCGGCTATTGAGAAGGAGAGCGATATCCATTCGGACAGTGTGATCGTAAATCGGGTGCTGGAGAGGAAGCTGGTAGGCGACACGGATGTAGGACGGGACTTAAGGGAACAGATTGCGGATTTGGAGGTACTCCTTCGTGCGTATAGAAGCGGGCGGATTGCGGAGAAAGTATGATAAAGTCAGAGGCTGTGGAAGTTATACCACAGCCTCTATGATTGTCTTATTGCCGGCCATAATCTGATGTCCGCCTGCAATAAACTGGCTCTTGTCCTTCTGGGATGCCGTATATATATCCATGCGTTGCAGCTTTGCGCCGGACAGGTACAGATTATAGAGGCGTGTCTCAAAGATGCGGTTGGATATCTCCACCGTTCCCTGGTTGTTTCTGATAAATCCAAACATGGCGGCAATGTCAAAAGCAGGTTCATCCCCGTTGTAGGATATTGCAGAGCCCGTGAACAGCAGATTCTCAAGCAGGGTGTTCAATTCAGGATAATCAGCAAGTTTTCCAATAAGAGAGTCAAACAGTGTGTTTTTCTCCGACAGCAGTATGCGCTCTGCCTCAAAAAAGCCGTCTTTTGTCCAAGGGGAGGTTGTGCGGAAACGCTCTAGTTGGCTCACATCTTCGTCTATCAGTTTACATAAAGCAGATACCAGATATGGATAGCCGGAGGTGTAATCAAAAATCAGCCCTGCCATGTCGTCAGGGTTCATTCCAGTATGCCGTTCAGCTTCATATACCCTTAACATTCCCGCAATATCATTTTTTGAAAAGCTCATATCTACTGTGAAGCGTGTGGCAATATTCCAAGGGCTGTTTGTTTTGTGGGCCTCATCCGGACGAAGTTTTCGTTTCATGTTTTTAACGTCACAGACACCGGCAAGGATTACGGAATGGAAGGCAGGCGTACCGAGGGTATCCCGTTCCAGATAATAATTCCTTAACTGTGCCAGAAAATCCAGGAATACCTGGTTGTCTGAGGCGCTGTCCACCTCGTCAACCATTAAGACGATGGGTTTTGGAGACATTTGACAAACCTTGGCTATGTGTTGAAAAAGATCAAATAATGAAAAATCCTTCTTATCCTCCGAGATTTCTGAACTTAATATGGACAAGGTATCATTCAATTCCTTTGTTATATCTGTATTCTGCTGTAAGAGCCGTTTAAGAAAATATTGTGCGAAGGTTATGGAGAATATATGGCCGTCCGCAAATTTCGCTGTGTCTAAGGCTTGAAAATCCAGGCTTACCACCAGGTAATCGTCTGACAGTAACTTGGCCAGAGCATATAATGTGGTTGTCTTGCCGTACTGTCTTGCCCTGTTTATGGTAAAATATGCGCCCTGTTTAACTAATTCCTGTATCTGGCAAAGCTGTCTGCTGATATCGACCATATAGTGTTTAGTCGGGACGCACACACCCGTTACATTAAATGTTTTCTGCATTTTTCCGAACTCCTTTCCATATATTTTTGGCACACTGTAAGGTATGAAAATCATAGCATATAAACAGAACCCTTTCAAGGACGGCGTCAGAATATTTTGTAAAAAACTACCAGTATACTATTTTTTATTTTGCAGATATTACTGGTAACAAGTATTACTTGATTATAGATAAAGATACATGAAAGGGAGAATTTGACATGAAACAGTTAAAGAAAATGGTACTGATCCTTATGTGTACAGGCGCAATGCTTGGCATGACTGCCTGCGGCAGCGATGGAAACGCCGATGACAATGCAGCTAACAACAATGCGGCAGACGACGGCAATACTAACAATACCAACAATGGCAACACCAACAACGGAAATACCAACGGCGCTACCGATGGTACGGACCGTGACCGTAATGACGGCGACAATATAGCCGATGAGATTGGCGATGATGTCCGCGACGGCATGGACGATGTGGGAGACGCCCTGGATGGGAATAAGGACAATAACAATGTAGATAACAACAACGACGGCGTCAATGATGACAAGGTAAGAGAGTAGAAGTAATTTTAAGGAATGATGAGCTGCTTTTCCGGTTGATTCTGGATGAGCAGCTTTTTCAGTGATTACATTGAACAAAGGCTTTACACTAAATTTACTTATTGATATAATAAAAATATCAAATAAACGGCGCTTTAAAAGTGAGGTGAGAATATGCCAAGTATATCCGACATTATAAAAGATTCCGTAGTTGAATTTTCAAGGTTACAAAATTGGATGATATCAGCAAAAGAAAACGATGATATGGACACATATAAAATGATGCTTGACCGTTACAGGGAATTAAAGGTGATCCTCACTATTGCTGGTGTCAATCTGCAAGAAATTGATAAGATAAAAGAGTAGTCTAAGAAGGTGTAAAGTCTGTTGAGTTACCAAGGGCTTTGCACCTTTTCTTTCTGCAATCGACCAGAATATATGTTTTTCGTCAAATTGGATAAAATAAGGCAAATATATTGTTAAAATTTCTACAATCAAAATGCTTGTTAATTTATTGTCAATGTGTTATGATGTTTTCAGAAGGCGGCAGGAAACGACAATTTACACAGATGTTCTGACGCCAGGAGTACTGGCATATGCTAGAGAGAACCAGTATTCCAGAATCAGTAGAAAATGCATAGAGAAGGAGAAGAAAACATGAGCTGCAAAGTCACAATCATTGGAGCCGGAAGCGTAGGCTCCACAATTGCGTACACATTGTCCGGCGAGGACATGGCGTCTGAGATCGTTCTGATCGACATCAACAAGGAGAAGGTAGAAGGCGAGGTCATGGATATTGAGCAGGGCACCTGTTTCAGAGATCCGGTAGCTATCGTTGCGGGCGAGTACGAGGATGCGAAGGATTCCGACATTGTAATCATCACATCCGGTATTGCACGTAAGCCAGGTCAGACAAGAATCGAGCTGACACAGACCAACGTTAATATCTTAAAGCAGATCACACCGGAGATTGTAAAGGCGGCACCGAAGGCGCTTTATATCATTGTAAGCAATCCGGTTGATGTTATGACTTATGTATTCACAAAGATTTCAGGTATTCCGGAGAATCAGATTATCGGTTCCGGAACTGTCTTAGATTCCGCGAGACTTCGCTGCGGACTTTCCGAACATTTTAAAGTTGCACAGAGAAATATTCATGCATATGTATTTGGCGAGCATGGAGATACGTCCTTTATCCCATGGTCAGCGGCAAGAATTGCAGGCGTCAATGTAGACGATTTTGTGGCAATGATGCCTCACCTTGGAAAAGACGCTAAAGAATTGGACAAAGATGCAATGCTTACCTACGTACAGAAGTCCGGCGGCAAGATTATTGCCAACAAAGGGGCGACCTTCTATGCGGTTACCAGAGGCGTTTGCAGATTATGCAGCATCCTGATGTCCGCCTCCGAGTCCGTTACCACCGTATCCTCTATGATGCACGGAGAATATGGAATCGAGGATGTATGTTTAAGCACACTGGCTTTGGTTGGCCCGAACGGTATCCAGGGTAAGATTCCGATGGCGCTTACCGAGGAGGAGGTAGGAAAGCTAAAGGCAAGTGCAGACGCATTAAAAGCTGTCATCGCACAGATTGAACTGTAATTAAGGGATTCTATGCAGTCAGGCAGGGGATTACTGGTGACTGCCACAGAATCATTGACGAATAGGAAACTTCATATTAATATAAATAATGAAGTTTCGACAAAATATAGTAAGAAAGGACAGCGAGAACTATGAAGTACAGTTATTATCCGGGATGCACTTTGAGAACAAAGGCAAAGGATCTGGATGTTTATGCAAGGGCTTC
>CAJUBG010000105.1 GCA_910584575.1 uncultured Dorea sp. | reverse complement strand
TACCCTCCTCGTCAATCTCAAAGCTCAGCTCACCGTAGATGTATGTGGGATGGGCAAACCGCAGATGCCGGTAAATATTCCGGTTAAAGTGCTCGCTAGTGGTGTAGCGGATTCCTTTCTCAAGCTTCACAAGCTCGGTAGTCTGAGTCGCCATATTGATACGGATATACGCCGGAATACCATTCGAGCGATTGGTAAACCATTTGATCAGGCTGGCATACCGAAGGGGAGATACTCTGACAGGATTATCTTTATAGTTAATCTGGCTGTAAATATTGTCCACCTCAAACTGAGAAACCATATCCACCATACTTCCCATCTTCCGGTCACCCAGGATCTCAGCAGTTTCCTTATCCAGAAGCGGAATCTTATCGAAAGACAGCTCCTCTATATCCTCCGTAAATTCTCCCTCTTTTACTGTCAGCAGCTTCTGGTATTTCTTCGCATTGACAATGGGTGATGAGAGCAGCGAGCCAAGGAGATACACGATTCCCGCCCCCAGTATCAGCACGCCAAAAAATTTCATTACCTTGCTCTGTTTTAACTCCTTCCTGCCAAGTTTTCTGCGCAGAGCATAGGCAGCCGCCAGAACGGCCAGCAAAAACATACCAAAGAACCACGTCTCAGACGAATGGATATTAATCGCAGGCAGCGCCGCATAATAATATCCCCCCGCCGCCACAATCAAGGCTAACACAATCAATAACTTTTTCTTAAAATTCATATAATCTCCTTTTTAAAATTTCCTGTTCCACGCCGAAGCGGTAAACAGCATCAGGAACGGGAAAATCTCCAGACGCCCCGCCAGCATGTCGCAGCAGAACACCAGCTTTGACAACGGCGAAAATCCGGCAAAATTCCCATTAGGACCCACATCATTGATTCCAGGCCCAATGTTGTTAAGCGTAGTCAGAACCGAACTGAACGTTGTGCCAAAATCCATATTATCAATGGATACCAGCAGCACCGAGCCTGCAATAATCCCTATATAAGCCATCAGATAGACATTCAGGGTTCTCAATACATCTGTATCTACCTTCTTCCCATTCATACGGATGATGCTGACAGACTTGGGATGCACCATCTGCATAATCTCACGCTTAATACATTTCATCATCATCATAAAACGGGCAACCTTCATACCTCCGCCAGTGGAGGAGGCACAAGCGCCAACCATCATCAGAAACAGCAGTACGCACTGGGAAAACATGGGCCACAGCGTATGGTCCGCCGTCGCATATCCAGTCGTAGTGATGATGGACGCCACCTGAAAAATGGCGTACCTGAAAGCATGCAGAGGATTGCCGTACAAATGGCTGATATTAATGGTAATCAGGCAGGCAGCTGACAGTATCATCAAAAGATAAGTCTTCAACTCCTCATTCTTCCAGACCGGCTTAAAATCCCTAAGCAGCAGGAAAAAATACAGGTTAAAGTTAATTCCAAACAATATCATAAATACCGTGATCACACCGTCAATATATGCGCTGTCAAAGTGCCCTACACTTGACGAATAGTTGGCAAATCCTCCTGTTCCCGCTGTACCAAAGGAAAAAATCAGGCTGTCGTACAGGTTCATCCCTCCCAGCAGAAGAAGAATCACTTCAATGGCCGTCAGCCCGAAATACATTCCATACAGGATTCTCGCCGTGGACATAGTCTTTGGCACCAGCTTATCCTTCTCCGGCCCCGGCACCTCCGCCCGTATCAGATACATGGTATTCTTCTTGTCCAGCTTGGTGAGCACCAAGACAAACACCAGCACTCCCATACCGCCGATCCAATGTGTAAAGCTTCTCCAGAACAGCATCCCCTGGGGCAAGGCTTCGATATCCGGCAAAATGGTAGAGCCTGTGGTGGTAAATCCGGATACCGTCTCAAAAAATGCATCCACATAATCCGGAATACTTCCGGAAAGGGTAAAGGGCAGAGCCCCCACCAGCGACCAAAGAATCCATGCGCTGGCTACAATTATCATGCCCTCCTTCCCGTAAATGTTTCTGTTCTCAGGCTTCTTCACCCCTGCCAGCAAAAAAACCACCCCTGCAATGGCTGCCGAAATCAGGAAAAACACACCGCTAAATTCTCGGTAGATTAGGGAAACCAACGCCGGAAGCAGCAAAAGCACCGCCTCCACCCCTAACATTTTCCCCAAAATATACCGTATCATCTTTGTATTCATAACTAATTCCCGTCTCCCCTACGCAAGTATGTCAGTAAATTTATTGATAATATGCTCTTTCGTAACTACAATCACACTGTCGCCCACTTCCAAATGGTCGTCGCCGCCCGGTATGATAATCTTCCTCCTCCTGCCGATACACGCAATCAGATGGTTCGGCTTTGTAGGCAGGTTCTTCAGGGGAACGTTGGTAAAATCGCAGGCTTTCTTGATGATAAACTCCATGGCCTCCACCTTACCGCCAAGCAGGCGGTAAATCGTCTCCACGTCTGCATTACTGTAAGAATTCTTCCTCGCCCGCACATAATTCACAATCTCATCCGCCGCCGCGCCTTTCACGGAAACAATACTGTCAATTCCAAGGCCCTCCACCATCTGAGCCCGTGAATCCTCATTTACCTTGGCGACAATCTTATCTACCCCCTGTGCCTTGGCAAACAGGGACATAATAATATTCTCCTCATCCATCCCCGTCAGCGCAACCACGGCGTCCGAATTCTGGATTCCCTCCTCCACTAACAGATCGTGGTCTGCCGCATCTCCATGTATGATGGTTGCCTTGGGAAGCATCTCACAGAGGTATTCGCATTTCTCCGGATTCCGTTCAATAATCTTCACCTGCATCCCCGCCTCAAGAAGCTGGCGCGTCAGGTAGAAGCATAAATTCCCGCCGCCGCAGATTAAGACCCTCCGAATCTTGGTGCTCTTACGTCCCAGGGACTTAAAAAACGACCTGAGGTTCTGGTGCCCTGCCGCAATGTGCAGCCGGTCATCCTCCTGCACCACAAAATCTCCGTCCGGAATATAGACAGAAGCTCCCCGCTTCACAGCACAGACCAGGATGTTGATGCCGAATTTCCTGCCGATTTCCGCCAGAGAAAGCCCGGCCAGAGGGCTGCCCTGCTTTAACACATGCTCTACCAGCTCTACCCTTCCCTTCATAAATGTCTCCACCTTGCTGGCCTCAGGGAACAGAAGGATTCTTGCAATCTCATTTGCCGCGGACAATTCCGGATTAACCGCCATACTTAAGTGCAGATCCTCCTTAAAGAAATCAATCTGTCTGTAATAAATGGGGTTGCGCACCCTGGCAATGGTATGCTTTGCGCCCAAACGTTTGGCAAGGAGGCAGCTTAGCATATTCATCTCGTCCATAGACGCACAGGCAATCACCAGATCGGCGTGGGGAACGTCCGCCTGCTTCTGAACCTCGATATCCGCGCCGTTTCCCGGAATACAGAAGATATCGAGCTGGTTCACCGCATCTTTTAGTTTTCCCGTATTCTGATCAATTAAAACAATATCATAGTCCTCCTCTGATAACTGGGCTGTCAGTTTATGCCCAACCTTACCGTCACCAATAATTACTATCTTCATTTTTTTGATCCTCATTCATGTCTCTCTTGTATTTGCCATAAGTACCGTATGATTACAATATTCAGTCCATACACTACTATGGCAAAAGAGATTATAGCACTTTTACTATAAGAAAAAAAGCCCTTACGGGCTTTTCTTCTATTCTTAAGTATTTTGTTTTTATTCCTCAGCAGCTCTCTTGGCAATCTCTGCCTCCTGAACGTCAGACGGCGCCTGCTCATAGCGCGCAAACTCATAGGAGTACGTTCCTCGTCCGCCTGTCATAGAGCGCAGTACCGTACAGTAGCCAAACACGCCTGTCATCGGGATATCAGCAACGATCTCCTGTAATCCGCCTGCAATGGGGTTCATGCCGAGCACGCGTCCACGGCGTTTGTTCAAATCACCCATAACATCTCCGGTATAGTCATCCGGAACAACCACCTTAATAGAAGCGATTGGCTCTAAGAGAACCGGACCTGCCTCCATGAAGCCTTTCTTAAACGCCTGGATGGTCGCAGTCTTGAACGCCATCTCGGATGAGTCTACCGGATGGTAAGAGCCATCGTACAAGGTCGCCTTCACGCCCACTACCGGATATCCCGCAAGAGGTCCCTTAATCACAGATTCCTGAAGCCCCTTCTCTACTGCCGGGAAGTAGTTCTTCGGAACCGCACCGCCTACTACCGTTTCCTCAAAAATGTACGGTGTATCCAAATCACCGGAGGAAGCGAACTTCATCTTAACATGACCGTACTGTCCATGTCCGCCGGACTGCTTCTTATACTTGGTATCCACATCAGAATTCTTTTTAATTGTCTCACGGAACGCAACCTTCGGCGTCTCTAAGGTCACCTCGCACTTGTATCTCTCAAGCAGCTTGCTTACCGCAATCTCCAAGTGCTGGTCGCCCATACCGTAAATCAAGGTCTGGCGGTTCTCGCTGTCATTCACCGCCTTCAGGGTGATATCCTCTGCCATCATCTTCTGGAGAGCCTGGGACACCTTGTCCTCATCGCCCTTGTTCTTGGTCACATACTTCATATATGTATACGGCTTGGAAAACTCCGTCTTTCCGAACAGTACCGGCGTTGTCTTTGCGGAAAGTGTATCCCCTGTCTTGGTGTTGGTGAGCTTCGCAATCGCACCGATATCGCCTGCAAATAATTCCTTAACCTCCACCGGCTTATTTCCAATCATGGTATAAATCTTGCCAAGCTTCTCGTCCGTCTCGGAATCTGCATTATAAAGAGTATCCTCACCCTTCAATACGCCAGAGCACACCTTCACAAAGGAATACTTACCGATGAACGGATCCACCATGGTCTTAAATACATAGGCAGACTTAGCCTTGGCAAAGTCATAGTTCGCCTCGTAAATCTCATTGGTCTTACGGTTGATACCTGCACATTCTCTCCAGTCCGGACTTGGGAAGAATCTTACGATATCTGACAGCAGGTTCGCAACGCCCTGAGCCTGTACGTTAGAGCCCATGGCAACCGGAACAATCCGTCCCTCCATAACCTCGGTACGCATCGCCGCACGAATCTCCTCCACAGAGAACTCCTCGCCTGCGAAATAACGCTCCATATATTCATCACTAATCTCCGCTACTGCCTCTAACAGCTTCTCGCGGTATGACTCAAGATTCGGCTTACAGTAATCCGGAATCTCACATTCCTCTCTCTGTCCAATGCCCGTGTAGCGTCTTCCTGCATTCTTGATGACATTGACATAGCCTACCAGCTTCTCATTCTCTCTGATTGGCTGGAAATGAGGTGCGATTACCTTGCCGTATCTCTCGTTCAAATCCTCAACCACCTGGCGGAAGCTTGCGTCGTCCACATCCATCTCTGTCACGTAAATCATACGCGGCAGCTTGTACTTGTCACACAACTCCCATGCCTTCTCTGTCCCGACTTCCACACCAGCTTTACCGGAAACTACAATTACCGCAGCATCCGCTGCGCTGACTGCCTCCTCGACCTCTCCTACGAAATCGAAATAGCCCGGCGTATCCAGTATATTAATCTTCGCCTTCTCCCACTCGATTGGTATCAGAGTCGTACTGATTGAAAATTCTCTCTTTTGTTCCTCTTTATCGAAATCACTGATCG
>CAJUBG010000104.1 GCA_910584575.1 uncultured Dorea sp. | reverse complement strand
AGTATACATAATAAAAAAATAAAATCAATAAAAATCATCTAAATTTTTCAAAAAAGGATAAATATTTAACAATCTTACCGTCACAAACTCCGCAAAGCAAGCCCAATCAACCGGTTTGTATACTCAACCCTTTAAAGCAAAGAAAAACGCCGGAAAACTTCTCCGGCGCCTTCTTTTACCCGTCTATATTTTACAAATCCCTTTACAGCAAACCTCCAACCGATAAGAACAACGGTGCAAATACCAATGACACAACCGTCATCAGCTTAATCAGGATATTAATGGACGGTCCCGACGTATCTTTAAACGGATCTCCCACCGTATCTCCGACTACCGCCGCCTTATGAGCTTCGCTGCCCTTACCGCCATGGGTTCCGTCTTCAATATATTTCTTCGCATTATCCCATGCGCCGCCTGCATTTGACATAAAGATTGCCATCATTACACCCGTAACAAGAGCGCCTGCCAACAGACCACCCAGGGCTGCCGGGCCTAACAGAAGGCCAACTGCCAGAGGCGCCAGAACTGCCATGATTCCAGGCACCAGCATCTCCTTTAACGCCGCCGTCGTTGAGATGGCTACGCAGGACTTATAGTCCGGCCTCTCTGTTCCCTTCATGATTCCGGGCTTCTCACGGAACTGCCGCCTTACCTCCTCAATCATCTTGTAAGCTGCCTTTGACACAGACTGCATGGTCATGGCAGAGAACAAAAACGGAAGCATACCGCCGATAAACAGGCCGATAATCACACGACTGTCCAGAAGATCGATATTCTTAAGGTCAACCGCCTCCGCATAGGAGACAAACAATGCAAGCGCTGTCAAAGCCGCAGAGCCGATGGCAAATCCCTTCCCCATCGCCGCCGTGGTATTTCCCACAGCATCCAGCTTATCTGTAATCTTACGCACCTTTGCATCCAAACCGGACATCTCCGCAATACCGCCCGCATTGTCCGCAATGGGACCGTAGGCGTCCACAGCCACCGTAATCGCCGTGGTAGACAGCATCCCCACCGCTGCCAGCGCAATCCCGTAAAGTCCGCAGAACTGGTATGCCACAAAGATTCCAATACTAATCAACAGAATCGGGATTGCCGTAGACTTCATACCCACGGCAAGACCGCTGATGATGGTTGTCGCAGGCCCCGTCTCTGACTGCTCTGCTATCTCTTTGACTGACTTATAATCCCCAGATGTATAGACCTCCGTGATAATACCAATCAACAGCCCCACAATCAGTCCGGCAACAATGGCAATCGCCGCTTTGAAATCTCCGAAAAGATACTGGCTGAATACAAACGCAGCCACCAGAACCAACGCGCTTGCCACATATGAACCCATCTTAAGCGCCTTGTGCGGGTTAGAGTTCTCATCACCTTTTACAAAAAATGTTCCCAATATGGATGCAATCAGGCCAAGCCCTGCAATCAAAAGCGGATAAACTGCTCCCTCCACCTTGTAGTACACGATTCCCAGGGTCAAAGCTGAAATCAGCGCGCCCACATATGATTCAAACAAATCCGCGCCCATTCCTGCAACGTCACCAACATTGTCCCCCACGTTATCGGCAATAACCGCCGGATTACGTGGATCATCTTCAGGAATTCCCGCTTCCACCTTACCTACCAGGTCAGCCCCCACATCCGCCGCCTTCGTGTAGATACCGCCGCCCACACGGGCGAACAATGCGATAGAAGAAGCCCCAAGGCTGAAGCCTGACAGCACGTCCACATTCCCTGTAATCAGGTAAATGGTGCTTACGCCAAGGACCCCAAGCCCTGCCACACACATTCCCATAACCGCCCCGCCGGAAAACGCGATAGAAAGCGCGCGGTTCATTCCACTCTCCTTCGCAGCATTGGCAGTCCTTACATTCGCCTTCGTCGCCACACTCATTCCAAAATAGCCCGCCAGTGTCGAGAACACAGCGCCAACCACGAAGCATACTGCTGTTATCCAGTTACCAATTCCGACACCAATCAGAACAAACAATACAACCACAAAAAAGATCAGTATCTTATACTCGGCTGTCAAAAATGCCTGGGCGCCTTCGCTGATCGACGCTGCGATCTCTTTCATCCGTTCGGTTCCTGCATCCTGCTTATTGACCTTAGCAGCCAGAGCCGCTGCAAAGATCAGAGCGACGATTCCCAGAATCGGAACCACATTCAAGAAAATTCCCATAATTTATCCTCCCATAGACTTAATTATACTTCTATATTATCACATTTGCATAAATTGTCTAGAGTTTTTTTGAAATTTTCGTGAATTTACACAAACATATTTCGACTCGCATATATTCCAGAGAGATTAATGGCCATGTCCGTGGCCATGCCCGTTTCCGCCATGGTGCCCGTTCTGCCCGCACCCTCCCTGGGCGGCATCTCCATCCTGTGCGCCAGCCTCGCACCCGTTTCCCACTCCCGTATCATCCTGGATATTGTCCCTATCCTGCTGGCCATTCTCCGTGTTTCCTGACAGCTCTGCAATCTTATCCCAGATCTGGCTTATAGTCAGCCCTTCAATATCCTCCTGTGTAACAGATGGGTCTAATGCCTGAAGCTTCATAAATGCCTGGTATCTTCCAAGGGTCATCCCCGCCTCATGAGCCTCTAAAGCCTCCCCATGGCTTCCTGATGAACAGTGGACATTTCCATAGGATGACGCACATGTGTGGAGGTGTGCCAGCATCTCCCTCTGTTTTCCCTCTGCTGCCCCAGAAACGGTAATAGCAATACAGGCATCCTCTGCCAGATACGCCTCCTCACTTTCCTGATTCAAAATCACATCCATTGCGTCTCGGTAATCCATGAAGCGGACATTTAACGAGGACATAACATCATATCCGTCATCATTAAAAGTATCAACCGTCACCACCCTGTCAAAGCGGTTAATTCCAAGCTCAATAGAAGGGTTTACATCCACACTGATTGAAGATACCGGTATAAAATAAAGATAATATCCTCCAAAGCCTGCCAACGCTAACGTCAGCAGGAAACAAGCCATAACCGCCGCCATCTGCCGATACGGAAATATTGTCCCTCTCTTATACCCTTGTGTCCTCCTGGCAAGAAATTCTCTCGTGTGCCTTTTGAGCTCATCATCTGCATGAACATTGTCAAATGCTTCCTTCAATCGTCTGTCACTCAAAACCTCTCACCTCCCAACTTTTCCCTGAGCAGCCGCTTAGAACGCGTCAGAAGTGTATAGACCGTATTCACATTCTTTCCAAGGATACGTCCAATCTCAGCGGCAGAGTATTCCTCATAATAGTGAAGATATACTACATTCCTGTATTTTACAGGCAAAGAAAGGACCGCTGCCAGCACTTCGTTGTGCTCAGGCACCTGGTCCTCCATCTGCCCCGTCCATTCCTCCAACGGAACCGTATGGCTGTGAAAAAAGCTTTTGAGCAGATCCTTACAGGCATTGATAGTCACCCGTATAAACCACGCTTTTTCATGTTCAGCATTTTCAAAAACAACGGAACTTAGGACATACTTCAAAAACACCGTCTGAAATATGTCCTCAGTGTCATGATAATTCTTCAGATGTATCATACAGAGACGCTGGATTGTATCTGCATACTGCTCCAACGCCCTGTTTACCTCCTGTTCGCTCCGCACAATAGAACCTCATCTCTTATCAGTGGTGTCTTCCGCCGTGATGGCCTCCGCCGTGATGGCCTCCGCCATAGGAACCTGACCAATTGTCACAGTATCCGTCGCCGTTATTGTCCACATATCCTGAACCCTGGTAACCGCCGCCGGACCATCCTGTTGACTGGCTGCTTCCCTGATAACTCTGGCTGCCGCCTCCCGTATAGCTCTGGCTGCTGCCTCCTGTATAAACCGGTGTCTGCGTAACAACAGGTCTTTCGGATACATACCCTGACATGTTTACACCCGTTCCATAGTTACCGCAGAAATTCGTAACGCAGCCGTTCCCAAAGGCGCATCCCATATTCTGGTAATCGCAAACCCATCCGCTGTTCGTACCATAGAAACAGCGAGCTTCTACCGGTTTCTCAGCAAACGCCACAATTCCTCCCAGCGAAAGGGCTAACACAAAAACCAAGACAATTGTTACAACTTTCTTCATGATCTTCCTCCATTCTACCTGACTTATTTTTCTTGTTCTGTCGGATCATTTCTGACCTCTATCTATAATACGATTGAAGAATAGAAAACCATTCAAAAATTTTTTATTTTTTATTTTTTTCCTTTGCCAGCAACGCGGCGCCGAGAGCGCCTGCATATCTGCCGCGCTTCGTCGGCTCAACCGCCTGCCCAATCTTCTCGGATAATATTTTCGTAAAATACTGGCTGTGGCTTAATCCCCCTGTCAGGATGATTCTTCCCGAAAGATTCTTCCTCTGGGCAAGCTGCGCCACCTTCGCCGCGACGGAATCCACAACCCCTGCGGCGATATCCTCCCGTTTCCTGCCTTCCCCAATGTAATTGATTACCTCGGATTCCGCAAACACGGTACACAGAGAGCTGATAGGGAGGACAACCCCCGCATCCGCCATGTCGAACAACTCCTGAAGGGTAACGCCTAAACGGTTCGCCATAATCTCCAAAAACTTTCCCGTTCCGGCAGAACACTTATCATTCATAAGAAAATCCTGCACCATACCGTGAGCTACCAGAATCACCTTCGTGTCCTGCCCTCCCACGTCGATAATAGCACAGTCGTCTCCCGCCATCTCCCTTCCGCCTCTGGCGTGACAGGTAATCTCCGTAATCACATGGTCGGCAAAATCTACTGCCACCCGTCCATATCCTGTGGCCACCACCTTTGTATCTTCTGACAGGACGTCAATACCCTCATCCTTAAGCTTTTCCTTAATCGTCTGCGTCGTCTCCTTGCTACTCCATCCAGTGGGCAGGACAAACTCCAACTCCTTCTCACCGATTGCAGCCACCTTAGACGCTGTTGATCCTATATCAATACCTACATAATTCATGTCTTTTACCTCAAAGGAACCGCAGGCATCCCCATATCAGGCTGCTTACAGTTCCTAACAATATCTGTCTCTCCTTGGATTCACATCCCGTTCAATCTCTGCGATCTTAAGAATCTCTATCCCATGCTCTGCCACACAGGCTTTTATAGACTCAAGGTCCTCCTCCCTGACCATAAGCGACACCCCGCAGCACTTACTTGCAGCCCTGGGGGTGGGCGCAATCACAGCTTTAACCCCCAAAGCCTTCAATTCCCGATGTAACCGCATAGCGTTGTCATGATTAGGAAATAATATATAATGCTGTATCTCGGACATATGTAAACTTCCTCTAATTATTCAGCATCTCTATAAACGCGCTGACCCTTGTGCGAAGCTGCTGTGCGTCGCTGTCCGTATAGTCCGTCTCGATTCCAAGCACCGGAATACCCTCATCCTTAAGAGCTCTCTCAACCAGATACCCCTCCGTATCGTACAGGTTACAGAACTTTAAGTTTACATCAATGATACCGTCCGCTTTGTACTCCTTCGCAAGCCGCAGGATATCATCAATCCTTCCTGTGTTCGGTGTAAAACATGCACAGTTAATGTTCATATACCTCTCTGCCAACGCCTGAATCTGGCCGGAAACCTCTGTGTTCGTCTCATCCACCAGATGTTCAAAGTAACGCGTACCTGTACACATCTCCTCACA
>CAJUBG010000103.1 GCA_910584575.1 uncultured Dorea sp. | reverse complement strand
ATCTTTAATTGGTATAATCTGTGGCATTTGTTATCTCCTCTCTGAAAATAAATAAATAGATAAAGGTGTTTTTTATTTTATCCATAATCATACCATAATTATACCATCATATCAATCTAAATATGGGTGTATTTTTTGAAATGTAAAGACTGTATAAAATAGGGGCGTAGTAACCATATTTACTACGTCCCTAATTCTTCCCAACGCTCATACAATTCCTCTAATTCCGTAGCAATCTCTGCCTTCTCATTGGCCAACTCCTGGCACCTGACAGAGTTGGTAAATACCTCCTCAAGCATCATCAGCCCGTCAATCTCTGCGTCCCGTTCCTCCAGGCACGTAATGCGTTCCTCCGTCTTTTTCAGCTCATTTTGACGTTTTCGTTCCCGCGCCTGGGCCTCTTTTTGCTCCTGCCAGCTTAATTTTGTCTCAGATACGGTTTCAACAGAGTCAAAAACAGTGTCTTCGCCGCCGGCATAAACGGCGGTCAACTCCTCCCGTTTTTCCAGATAATAGTCGTAGTTCCCAATATAGTTGACAAAGGTATGGTTGACCAAATCCAGAATCCGTGTGGCTGTCTGGTTGATAAAATACCGGTCATGGGAGACATACAGCAAAGTTCCGGTATAATCGTTCAGAGCCTTTTCCAGAATCTCCTTTGATGAGATATCCAGATGGTTGGTAGGCTCGTCCAGAATCAGGAAATTCGCCCGCGAGAGCATGAGCTTCGCTAAGGAAACCCGTCCCCGTTCCCCGCCGCTTAAATCCCCAATCCGTTTGAACACATCGTCCCCTGTGAACAGGAAGGCTGCCAGCATGTTCCGAATCCTGGTGTTGGTAAGCTCAGGGTAATCGTCGGAAATCTCGTCGAATATGGTCTTGTCCATGTGGAGTACATGGTGCTCCTGGTCATAGTAGCCGATTTCCACGTTGGTTCCCAGGGTAAATGTCCCTGTGTCCGCAGGAAGCACCTGGTTTAAAATCTTAAGAAGGGTAGTCTTGCCGGTCCCATTGTCCCCGATGATTGCGATATGCTCTCCACGTTTGATTTCAAAGCTGACATCCTCAAACAACACCTGGTTTGGAAAGGATTTACCCAGAGCCTCCACGGTGAGCACATCGTTGCCGCTTATGCGGGAGGGCTCAAGGTTTAAGTGAATCTCAGTATTCATCTCCACAGGTTTTTCTACTGGTTTGATTTTTTCAAGCATTTTTTCACGGCTCTCCGCCCGCTTGATGGATTTTTCACGGTTAAATGAGCGCAGTTTTTCAATGACTGCCTCATGGTGTTTGATTTCCTGCTGCTGGTTTAGGTATTCTTTAAGCTTGGCTTCCCGAAGCTGACGTTTTTTCTCGGCGTAAGCGCTGTAATTTCCTGTGTAGGCCGTAAGATTCCCAAGCTCGATTTCCAGAATCTTTGTGACGACCCGATCAAGGAAATAACGGTCATGGGAGACGATCAGCACGGCGCCTGGGTAGTTGAGAAGGTAAGTCTCAAGCCAGGCTATGGAGTTTAAGTCCAGGTGGTTGGTAGGCTCGTCCAGAAGCAGGATATCCGGCTTCGTAAGCAGAAGTTTTCCCAAGGAAACCCGTGTCTTTTGGCCTCCTGAGAGGGTACCAACAGGTTTGGAGAAATCCTCCTCCCCGAAGCCAAGACCCTTAAGGACGCCGCAGATCTCGCTTTCATAGGCGTATCCGTTCTCACGCTCAAAGGCAGCGGTCAGGCGGTGGTAGGTTTCCAGACGTGAGGACAGGGCATCACCCTTTAGGTGCTTCAATTCCAGCTCAATGGAACGAAGCTGCTTCTCCATGGCGATAATGTCTGCCTTGGCGAGTTTTACCTCCTCATAGATGGTGCCGCCGCTTACCATGTCCTGGTGCTGAGCCAGATAGCCTAAGGTTTTGCCTTTGGTCAGGATAATCTCTCCCCCGTCAGAGGGAAGCTCTCCCACAAGCATCTTAAGCAGGGTGGTCTTTCCTGCGCCGTTTGGCCCTACCAGGGCTGCTTTTTCGTGGTCTTCTATATGAAAAGAGCCTTCGGTGACGATAACATTTTCCCCGAAGGATTTGCTGATTCCGTGACATGCCAGTATCATAACATTCCTCCTTAATCATGCCCCTACAAGGCAGGGTATACGTTTTCATTATAACGAAAATTATACAAAATACAACTAAAAGTTTGACTTTAATCTAACAATTCTATATAATTGAGTATTAGAAAGGAAATGGAAGGTGAGTTTAAATTGGAAGAAAGAGAAATTTCCCAAGCGGTCATACGAAGGTTGCCCAGGTATTACAGATATCTTGGTGAGTTATTGGAGCACGGGGTAGAACGGATCTCGTCCAATGACCTGAGCAGGCGGATGAAGGTGACGGCATCCCAGATTCGGCAGGATCTTAATAATTTCGGCGGATTTGGGCAGCAGGGATATGGATATAATGTTAAGTATCTATATACGGAGATCGGCAAGATTCTGGGGCTGGAGGAGGATCACCGTATGATCATTATCGGCGCAGGTAATCTGGGACAGGCGTTGGCCAATTATGCGGCGTTTGAGAAGCGGGGATTCCTTCTGAAAGGGATTTTTGATGTGAACCCAAGGCTTCAGGGCATGACAATCCGCGGGGTTCCTGTGCGGATGATGGATGAGCTTGGCGAGTTTGTGAAGGACAATGAGGTGGAGATAGCGGCTCTTACCATTCCAAAGGACAAGGCGATTGAGGTGGCGGATCTTCTGGTTGCCAACGGTGTGAGGGCGATATGGAATTTTGCACACACGGATCTGAATCTGCCTGAGCATGTCATTGTTGAGAATGTACATCTGTCGGAGAGCTTGATGCAGTTGTCCTATAAGATTAACCGTTTCAATGAGGAACACAAAAAGTAATTTTTAAGGACTGTATGGAAATGACTTTGAACAAAGTATTTTTCATACAGTTTATTGATTTTATGTGACAGGAGGTAAGACATGCGGTATCTGGTGGACGCAGCCCAGATGAAGCGGGCGGATTTGTATACCATACAGGAGGTGGGAATCCCTTCACTTAAGTTGATGGAGAGGGCGGCGGCATCCTGCGTACAGGTAATGGAGGCGGAGGGGCTTGATTTGTCTCATCCCTGTGTTGTCTGCGGCTCAGGTAATAACGGCGGCGACGGGTTTGCCATAGCAAGGCTTCTCTGGCAGAAGGGGCTTAGGCCAGTGGTCTGCTTTGTGGGTAATGCCGCCCATTGTACTGAGGAGACGAGACAGCAGATGGAGTGGTACAGAGAAATCGGCGGTGATATATGCAACGAATACACGGCTTCTGAATATAGTATCATCATAGACGCTGTTTTCGGCGTGGGGCTTAACCGGAAGCTGGAGGGGAAATACGATACCCTGCTTACCCAGATGAACGAGGCAGGGGGAGTGAAGTTTGCCGTTGACATGCCTTCAGGGATTTCGGCAGATACGGGCAGGGTGCTTGGCATTGGATTTCATGCAGATGTGACCGTGACGTTTCAACTGGAAAAGTTAGGGCTTGTCTTGTATCCAGGGCGGGAATATGCGGGGAAGGTGGTTGTTCCGGATATCGGAATCCATACGGAGAGGCTTTTAAACGAGGAAAGGCCGGCCTATGTCTGCGGCCAGGGAGATTTAAGGAGGCTGCTGCCTTCCCGCAGGGCGGATTCTAACAAAGGAACCTACGGGAAGCTTCTGGTAATCGCAGGCAGCAAGGGTATGTCCGGCGCGGCGTTTCTCTGCGCCAAGGCTGCGTACTTATCGGGCGCAGGGCTGGTTAGAATCTATACTCCCAAGGATAATCGGGTGATTTTACAGCAGCTTCTGCCCGAGGCGGTTATTACTGCTTACACGGAGTATCGGGAGGAGGAGGTTCAAAATCTCCTTTCCTGGGCGGACGCAGTCTGCATCGGTTCGGGAATCGGGACTGGCGAGATTTCCTGTAAGCTTTTAAAGACAACCTTAGAGAAGGGGAAGACGCCGTGTCTGGTGGATGCGGACGGACTCAATCTGCTGGCAGAGCATGAGGGGTATCTGGAGCCTTCAGAAGATGGAAAAAAGCGGGCGGCAGTTGGCACCAGGGAGAAGAAGCCAAGGAGACAGCTTGTACTGACGCCCCATATGAAAGAAATGTCCCGTTTACTTCATGGAAGTGTGGAGGAGCTGAAACAAAACCGTATGAAGCTTCTTGGCGCCTATACCGATAGCAGAGGATGTACCTGTGTCCTTAAGGATTCTCGAACAATTGTTTCTTCCCCCAATCATGGGATGTACGTCAACCGTTCAGGGAATGCGTCCATGGCCAAGGCAGGCTCAGGCGACGTCCTGGCAGGTATTATAGCCGGCCTTATGGTACAGGGCATGGACTGCCACAGCGCGGCTGTGCTTGGCGTCTATCTCCATGGCAGGGCGGGAGATTATGCCAGGGAGGTGAAAGGAAGTTATAGCGTAATGGCTCAGGATCTGCTATTATATCTGAGTGAGGCATTTAAGAGATTGGAGGCAGGAGATGAAGAATTATAGCAGAGTTTGTGCAAGGATCGACCTTGATGCAATAGAGTACAACATGGAGATGATGAGAAGGAACCTTGACGAGGGGGTGAAGATTCTTTCCGTAATCAAGTCTGACGGTTACGGGCATGGCGCCTTACAGGTTGCAAGATTTCTCTCTGACAAGGAGTATATCTGGGGCTATGCCGTGGCAGCCCTTGACGAAGGGATGATCCTGCGTAAAGGCGGGATTAAGAAGCCGATTCTGGTGATGGGATGTATTTTCCCTGAGCAGTGGGAGGAGATGCTCATCCACGAGATACACATGACTGTTTACGATAGTGAGACGGCAAGAAACGTTTCTGACTTTGCGGTGAAGATGGGGAGGAAGGCGTACATCCATCTGAAAATCGATACAGGGATGTCACGTCTGGGATTTCCGGCGAAGGAGGACAGCATTGAAAAAATTCTGGAAATCAGCCGGATGCCGAATCTGGTGCTTGAAGGCATGTACACCCATTTTGCCAGGGCGGATGAGACTGACAAGACGGATGCAAACAGGCAGCTTAAAGAATTCCTTTGGATGAAGGAAAGACTTTTGGACCTTGGGGTTAAGGCGTCCTGTTATCACTGTGCCAACAGCGCGGGAATCATTGATTTGCGTAAGGCAGAGCTTGATATGGTGCGGGCAGGAATCGCTACCTATGGGCTTTATCCCTCCGATGAGGTGAAAAAAGAGCTGGTTCCCTTAAGACCGGCCATGGAGCTTATAAGCCATGTGGTGCATGTGAAATGGGTGGATGAAGGAACTCCTGTAAGCTACGGTGGAACCTTTGTCACAGACAGGAAAACCAGAATTGCTACCATTCCCGTGGGCTATGGGGACGGGTACCCCAGAAGTCTGTCAAACAAGGGTTATGTGCTCATTCACGGAAAAAAGGCGCCGATTCTTGGGCGTGTCTGCATGGATCAGTTTATGGTGGACGTAACGGAGATTGACGGGGTGAAATTCGGTGATTTGGTGACGCTGATAGGACAAAACGGCGGTGAATGTGTCACCGTGGAGGGCTTAAGCGAGCTGGCAGAGAAGCTTAGGTATGAGTTTATCTGCAATTTCGGCAAACGGGTTCCGCGGGAATTTCTGCGTCACGGGAAAGTAGTAGAGCAGATGGATTATTTTGCATAAAAGATAGAATACATCCGATAAAAGATGGAAATA
>CAJUBG010000102.1 GCA_910584575.1 uncultured Dorea sp. | reverse complement strand
TATGTTACAGAATTTACATGTGAAGAATCTTGCCTTAATCGATGAGATTGAGGTAGAGTTTGGGGATGGGCTTAATATCTTGACCGGCGAGACAGGCGCCGGTAAATCTATTATCTTAGGCTCTGTGAACCTGGCCCTTGGCGGAAGGTACTCGAAGGACATTTTGCGCCAGGGGGCGGATTACGGTCTGGTAGAGCTTACGTTTCTGGTTGAAAATGAAGCTCAGGTCCGTAAACTTAAGGAGTTGGACATTTATCCGGAGGATGGGGCGGTGCTCTTAAGCCGGCGGCTTTTGGCAGGGAGAAGCGTAAGCAGGATTAACGGAGAGACGGTTCAGATTGGGCTTCTAAAGGAGGCGGCGCAGATTTTAATTGACATTCACGGGCAGCATGAGCATCAGTCGCTTTTGTATAAGAAGAACCATCTTGGAATCGTGGATGCATATGCGCGTGAGACGGTGGCTGAGGCCAAGAAGAAGGTTCGGGAGGCGTATCGGGAGTACAAGGCATGTGAGAAGGAATTGAAGGAAATGTCGTCGGATGAGTCGCAGCGCGCCAAAGAGCTTTCCTTTCTCCGGTTTGAGGCGTCAGAGATTCAGGAGGCGGATTTAAAGCCCGGCGAGGATGAAGACCTGGAAATACTTTACCGCAGGATGGCTAACAGCAAGGAGATTGCGGAGTGTGTGAACGAGGCATATATCTACACCAGCGAGGGCAATGACAATGCCAGCGAGAGCTTAAGCCGGGCAATCCACGCTATGTCCGGTATTGCAAAGTATGACGATACGGCGTCGGGGCTTTATGACCAGTTGGTTGAGATTGACAGCCTGTTAAATGATTTCAACCGTGAGCTTGCCGCCTATGGAAGTGAGTGTGAGTTTTCCGAGGAGGATTTCCGTGATACGGAGAACCGTCTGAATGAAATTAACCATCTAAAGACCAAGTATGGGGATACCATTGAGAAGATTCTTGAATACGCTGCAAACCAGGAGAAGCGGATTCAGATGTTAGAGGATTATGACCAGTATATGGAGGAGTTAAAGGAGAGGGCTGCTGCCGCCGAGGAGGAGTTAAAGAAGCATGGAAACGCCCTGACGAAGCTTCGGAGGAAGCAGGCGAAGATTTTGGAAAAAGCCATTGAGGAGGGCTTGCGGGACTTAAACTTTGAGAATGTACAGTTTGAGATTCAATTTGCCCGGACCAAGGATTACACGGCGGAGGGGATGGACGAGGTGGAGTTCATGATATCCCTAAACTTTGGACAGCCCTTAAAGCCCCTGGCAAACGTTGCCTCCGGAGGCGAGCTGTCCCGTATTATGCTGGCAATCAAGGCTGTGATGGCAAAGCGTGATGAGATTGAAACGTTGATCTTTGACGAGATTGACGTGGGAATCAGCGGCAGGACGGCCCAGAAGGTGTCTGAGAAGATGGCGGTCATCGGGAAAGGGCATCAGGTGATTTGCATCACCCATCTGGCGCAGATTGCCGCTATGGCAAATCAGCATTTCCTCATTGAGAAAGCTACCCATGAGGGGGATACAAGGACAAAGATTCGTAAGCTTAGCGAGCAGGAGTCTGTGGATGAGCTTGCCCGTATTTTAGGCGGCGCCAAGATTACGGATACGGTATTAAGAAGCGCGGTGGAGATGAAGGAGTTGGCGAGGCAGACTCTCTCTGGCTCGGTTGAGACAGAAAAGGAATAAATTATGAGAACATTTTATTATAACGGAACCATCATTACCATGAAGGATTCCGACTTATATGCAGAGGCCGTCTGCGTGGAGGACGGGCGCATCCAGCTTGTAGGGACAATGGATGAGGTGATGAAGCTAAAGACAGACAACGACCAGGTGATTGACCTTCGCGGGAACACCATGCTTCCAGGGTTTATAGACGGCCACTCCCATTTTGTAGGGGCTGCGAATGCAATGACCCAGTGCGACTTATCCTCCTGTAATAATTTCGCAGAGATTGTTGAGAGGATGAAGAAGTTTGCCGAAGAAAAAAAGCTTCCCAAAGACGCATGGATTGTGGGCTGCAATTATGACCAGAATTTTCTGGAGGAAAAACGGCATCCTGACAGGTATGTGTTAGATGAAATCAGCGATACGAAGCCGGTACTGCTGATTCACGCTTCTTCCCATATGGGAGTGGCAAACAGCAGAGGATTAGAGCTTCAGAAGATTGACGAGCATACACAGGACTGTGATGGCGGAAGGTATGGAAGGATAGACGCTAGCCAGATTCCGGACGGATACATGGAGGAAAAAGCCTTCCTTGCGTTTCAGGCAAAACTTCCTATGCCCTCCACGGAGGAATTACTGCAATTACTTAAGGAGGCGCAGCAGATGTATGCCAGTTATGGCATCACCACGGTTCAGGATGGAATGTTACAAAAACCAGTGTTTCAGTTGTTAAAGTATGCTTCTTCAAGCGGCCTTCTTAAGCTGGATGTGGTGGGATATGCAGATATTATGACGGCTTCTGGCCTTATGGAGGAGGAGCCGGCATATGCCAACCAGTATTCGGGCCATTTCAAATTGGGAGGGTATAAGATATTCTTAGACGGCTCTCCCCAGGGGAAAACTGCATGGATGGCTAAGCCCTACCAGGGCGATGAGGATTATTGCGGGTATCCCATTCATACAGACGAAAAATTGAGACAGTATATAGAGCTTGCATTGGACAAAAAGCAGCAGCTTTTGGCTCATTGCAACGGGGACGCCGCTGCGCAGCAGTATATTACGCAATTTGAAAATGTTCTGGCAGAGAAAAAGGATCAAGACATTTATCGCGCAGTCATGGTTCATGCGCAGCTTGTAAGAAGGGACCAGCTAAAGACAATGGCAGTAATTGGTATGATGCCAAGCTTCTTTGTTGCGCACACTTATTTCTGGGGAGACATTCATCTTCAGAATTTTGGGTATGAGAGAGGCAGCCAGGTCTCACCGGTGAGAGACGCTATTGAGTATGGAATGAAGTATACCTTTCATCAGGACACACCGGTGCTCCCTCCGGATATGCTGCGCACAGTATGGTGTGCGGTGAACCGTGTATCGAGAACAGGAGAAAGCATTGGTAAGAACCAGAAAATCTCCGTGCTGGATGCGTTAAAAGCCATTACCATTTATGGGGCGTACCAGTATTTTGAGGAGAAGGAAAAAGGAAGTATTGAGTGTAAGAAATGCGCGGATTTTGTGATACTGGACAAAAATCCGCTGGAAACGCCCGTCGATGAGCTGGCGGATATTAAGGTCTTGATGACAATCAAGGAGAATCAGGTTATTTACAGAAATGAGGAAGCCGATTATGAATAACCGTACAAAAGGGATAGCTCTGGCCATAACTACGGCGGTCATGTGGGGAATTATGGGTGTGTTTGTAAGAGACTTATCACAGTATCAGTTTTCCAATCTTGAGATTTCTTTTTTCAGGTGCGCACTGGCAGGCGGTGCGTATTTCCTGTTTCTGATTTTCACGAATCCTTCTGCTCTGAAAATTGACCTTAAGGGTATGGTAATCTGTCTGCTTTACGGCGCTATGGCGTACAGCGTCAGTTTTGTCAGTTACAGTGTGTCCGTCTCCAGGATTCCGGTAGGAGTGGCCACGGTGCTGATGTTTATGAGCCCTATCTGGGTGGCCATACTGGGAAGGTTTATGTTTCGGGAGAAGCTGAAAAAAAGTAAGGTTATTACCATCTTTATCTGCCTGATTGGCGCGGTGCTGGTAGCTGATTTTGTGGGAAGCGGGGATGTGAAGCTTGACGGAATCGGAATCCTTGCGGGAGTCGTCAATGGAGTGGGAGTCGCGCTTCAAATTCTTCTTCCCAAGTTTTTCGCAAAAGACTATGAGAGGGATACCCTGTTAGTCTATGGATTCTTAGGAGCCGCTTTGGTGCTGCTGTTTGGCATTGACAGAAGCGTCCTTTCCCTGCATATGAGCAGCACGCCCATATTGGCTTTGTTATGGAATCTGTTTGGAATCGGAATTCTGTGTACCATGGTGGCAAATGTGGCCTGTGTGAAATCAACCCAATACGTTGAGGCAACAACCACGAGTATTCTTTCCGCCCTTGAGGTGGTTGTTGGAACACTGGTAGGATTTGTCGTCTTTCATGAGCATATGACATGGTTACAGATGTTGGGCGCGGTCATCATTGTTATTGGAGCCATTGGCTCAGAAATATATCAGCCGAAATCTGAGTAAATTTTCGGGAACTGTCACATAATAGGAAGGAATAATTCTGAATGTGAAAGTCGAGGTTTATGAAGATGAGAAAATACTGGTATCGAAGAATCCTGATCATGATCGTAACGTTTCTGATTGCCGTAGGAGGCGGTTATTATCTGATTGAATATCAGCGAAGCAGGCTGGAGGCAGAGGTAAATGCCGCGACATCTTCGGAGAATATGGTGATTCCCGGCGGGATGCCTATCGGAATCTATTTAGAGACAGAAGGGGTCATGGTGCTTGGAACGGATTCTGTCACGGCGCAGGACGGCATGGACTATGAGCCGGCGGCAAATCTTGTGAAAGCAGGGGATTATATTGTTGCCTTAAACGAGCAGGCGATCCATGACAAGTCTGAGCTTATCGAGACGGTGAAGGATTTGGGGGACGAGGATATCATTTTACGGGTGCGCAGGGAGGAACAGTATATGAATATCCGGATGAAGCCGGTGCGGTTAAATGCCAGGGAATGTAAGCTGGGTATCTGGGTACGGGACAATGCCCAGGGGCTTGGAACGGTCACATTCCTAAACACCAATAGCCGGTTCGGCGCCCTGGGCCATGGGATTCATGACGTGGATACCAACGCCCTGCTTGAAATCCACGACGGCAGAGTTTATGAGACCAGCATACGGGATATCCAGAAGGGTGAGGATGGTACGCCCGGCGGGATGGAGGGAATTATCGTCTACAATAATTACAATGTGTTGGGCAATATCACGAATAACACAGACTGCGGTATCTTCGGCACCATTGACCGCATTGACGCTCTGTTTGCGGACCAGACGCCTATGGAGACGGCGGGAAAGGAGGAGATTGTGGAGGGGCCGGCCACGATCCGCTGCGCTGTGGAGGGAACGGTGAAGGATTATGAGATTCGTATTACAAAAATCGACAAAAATACCAGTGAGGTCAACAAGGGAATCGTGATTGAGGTGACGGATAACAGGCTGCTTTCCGTGACCGGAGGAATCGTACAGGGCATGAGTGGAAGCCCGATTATCCAGAATGGTAAGTTAATCGGCGCAGTCACCCATGTGTTCGTCCATGATGCCACCAAGGGATATGGCATATTTATAGAAGATATGATGAAAAATGTCGAATAGTAAAATAATTGTCGATAATAGTCAAAATTTTACGACAGCAATTTCTTGTTTTTCCATGTGCCAGACTTTATAATCAAACTCGACAGTTTTTGATGTTAGGAAAGGAGGCATTGCGTAAAATGAGAGAGATAAACGTGGCCATAGCCGACGACAATGAAAGAATTCTGGACTTGCTTGGCGAAATCATAAGCAATGATGAGGAATTAAAGCTGGTGGGAAAGGCTAACAACGGGGAGGACATGTATCATCTGATTAAAGAAAAACAGCCTGACGTTGTTCTGCTTGACCTTATCATGCCAAAAATGGACGGCCTTAGCGTAATGGAAATGGTCAGCAATGACAAAGGACTTAAGAAACATCCTGATTTTATTGTAGTTACCGCAGTGGGGCAGGAAAGAATTACAGAAGATGCCTTCAAAAAGGGTGCAAGCTATTACATCATGAAACCATTTAACAATGAGATGGTGCTAAACAGGA
>CAJUBG010000101.1 GCA_910584575.1 uncultured Dorea sp. | reverse complement strand
CTGGGTTGAATTTCTAGAAGGAGGAGCACACATGAAACAAGAACGTATTGATGCTAATTCACTGGAATTAAATGAAAAAGTAGTGTCAATTAAGCGTGTAACCAAAGTTGTTAAAGGTGGCCGTAATATGAGATTCACAGCTTTAGTAGTTGTCGGCGATGGAAATGGCCATGTTGGTGCAGGTTTAGGAAAAGCTACTGAAATTCCGGAAGCAATCCGTAAAGGAAAAGAAGATGCGGCGAAGAACCTTATTACCGTTGCATTAGATGATAATGAGAGTATCACACACGACTTTACCGGTAAGTTCGGAGGCGCCTCCGTACTGCTTAAGAAGGCGCCGGAAGGTACAGGAGTGATCGCCGGTGGTCCGGCGCGTGCCGTGATCGAGATGGCAGGAATCAAGAATATCCGTACAAAATCCCTTGGTTCCAACAACAAGCAGAACGTTGTTCTCGCTACCATCGCTGGATTACGCCAGATCAAGACTCCGGAAGAAGTATCACGTCTTCGCGGTAAATCCATTGAAGATATCTTAGGCTAAGGAGGCAGATTCAGATGGCAGATTTAAAGGTTACATTAGTAAAATCCACGATTGGCGCTGTACCGAAGCACAAAAAGACCGTAGAAGCGTTGGGACTTAGAAAGCTCAATAAGACGGTTGTACTGCCGGACAATGCGGCAACCAGAGGTATGGTAAAACAGGTTTCACACCTGGTAAAAGTAGAGGAAGCATAATTATATCGGATAAGGAGGTGTCACAATGGATTTATCAAACTTAAGACCTGCGGATGGAGCAAAACAGAGTGATAATTTCAGACGAGGACGTGGACACGGTTCTGGTAATGGAAAGACAGCCGGTAAGGGACACAAAGGCCAGAAGGCCCGTTCAGGCGCAACAAGGCCGGGTTTTGAAGGCGGCCAGATGCCATTATATAGAAGAATACCAAAGAGAGGCTTTACGAATCGCAATTCCAAGACAATCGTTGGTATTAATATCGGTGCTCTTGAAGTGTTTGATAATGACGCTGTTGTTTCTGTAGAGACGTTGATTGAACAGGGAATCGTTAAGAATCCAAGGGATGGCGTTAAGATTCTTGGTAACGGTGAGCTGACAAAGAAACTTACTGTACAGGCCAACGCATTCAGCAAAAATGCTGTTGAGAAGATTGAGGCTGTAGGTGGAAAAGCAGAGGTGATCTAATGTTAGAGACATTTCGGAAAGCATTTCAGATCAAAGACATCCGCAATAAGATTGCCTATACGTTTTTGATGCTGATTGTAATTAGAATTGGCTCCCAATTACCAACACCTGGGGTAAATTCCAATTATATTAAAGAATTTTTCGCACAGAACACTGGTGAAGCGTTTAACTTGTTTAACGCTTTCACTGGTGGCTCTTTTGAACAGATGTCTGTATTTGCATTAAGTATTACGCCGTATATTACGTCTTCAATTATTATGCAGCTTCTCACCATCGCCATCCCGAAGTTGGAGGAAATGCAAAAAGAAGGCGAGGACGGACGGAAAAAGATTGCCGCAATTACACGTTATCTCACGGTAGGGCTTGCACTGTTTGAATCTACTGCAATGGCGGTAGGGTTCGGACGCCAGGGGCTTCTGGTGAAGTTCAACTTCGTGAATGCCGCTATCGTAGTCCTGACCCTGACAGCAGGCTCCGCATTCCTGATGTGGATTGGCGAGCGAATTACGGAGAAGGGTGTGGGAAACGGTATCTCTATCGTCCTGGTGATTAACATCATCTCAAGAGTGCCAAGCGATATGTCTTCACTGTTTGAGCAGTTCGTGAAGGATAAACCAATCGCCTCTGCCGGACTGGCAGTTCTGGTGATTTTAGCGATTATCATCATGCTGGTTGTATTTGTAGTCATCCTGCAGGGAGGAGAGAGAAGGATAGCCGTATCCTATTCCCAGAAGATGGCAGGCAGAAAGGTTTATGGAGGCCGTACCACGAACATTCCGCTGAAGGTTAATACTGCCGGAGTTATTCCGATTATCTTTTCTTCATCATTGATGCAGTTTCCGATTGTAATTGCGTCATTTCTGGGAAAAGGAGAAGGCTCAGGTATCGGCAGCGAGATCTTAAGAGGTTTGAACCAGGGAAACTGGTGTAATCCAGAGCATTTAAAATATTCCTGGGGATTGTTGGTATATATTGTCCTGACAGTATTTTTCGCCTATTTCTATACTTCTATTACGTTTAATCCATTAGAGATTGCCAACAATATGAAGAAGAACGGCGGGTTTGTGCCGGGCATCCGTCCAGGCAGGCCAACGGTTGAATACTTAACCAAAATTTTGAACTATATCATCTTTATCGGAGCATGCGGGCTGATCGTGATCCAGGTGGTTCCGATCTTCTTCAACGGCTGGCTTGGCGCGAGTGTATCCTTTGGAGGTACATCGCTTATCATTATCGTCAGCGTTGTGCTGGAGACGATGAAGCAGATTGAATCACAGATGCTTGTACGTAACTATAAAGGTTTTTTAAATAGCTAGTATTGCGCAAATTCCTGTGAATTCCGTATGTGGCATCCGCACTGTCGGTATATGGGCGAAGCTGCATACGGAATTTCCTGTTGTTAGTGCAATGCAGGCAGTCACTTGACCAACGGTCAGTGGCGGCTTTTCTGTCGTAGAACTCGCGGGATTATTTTCGCGGGTTAAAATGCTATAAAGAGGAGGAACATTTCTTATGAAGATTATCATGTTAGGCGCGCCAGGCGCAGGCAAAGGAACACAGGCGAAGAAGATTGCCGCGAAATACGACATTCCTCATATCTCTACCGGTGATATTTTTAGGGCGAATATCAAAAACGGGACAGAACTTGGCAATAAAGCAAAGACATACATGGATCAGGGGCTTCTGGTGCCGGACGAATTAGTGGTAGACCTGGTGGTGGACCGCGTGAAGCAGGACGACTGTAAGAAGGGATATGTACTGGATGGTTTTCCGAGGACGATTCCGCAGGCAGAGGCGCTTGATAAGGCTCTGGCGGCAATCGGGGAGAAGATGGATTATGCTATCGACGTAGACGTTCCGGATGAAAATATCGTACACAGGATGTCGGGACGGCGTGCGTGCGTGGGATGCGGCGCTACATACCATCTTGAGTATGCGCCGACAAAGACAGAAGGAATCTGCGACGCCTGCGGCAAGGAGTTAATCCTGCGGGATGACGATAAGCCGGAGACAGTAAAGAAGCGCCTTGGTGTTTACCATGAGCAGACACAGCCGCTTATCGATTATTATACGAATGCCGGAATCTTAAAGACAGTGGACGGAACCGTAGATATTAACGATGTATTTCAGACGATTGTGGATATCTTAGGAGAGTAGAAATATGGCAATTACCATCAAATCGGCGAGAGAGATTGAATTAATGTCAGAAGCCGGACGAATATTGGAGATTGTTCACAATGAGTTAGCGAAAGCCCTTCATCCGGGAATGAGTACCCTGGACATTGACAGGCTTGGAGAAGACATAATCAGGAGTTACGGGTGTATTCCCTCATTTCTGGATTACGACGGATATCCGGCCTCAATCTGTGTCTCGGTCAATGATGAAGTCGTACACGGAATACCGCATAAAAACCGGATTCTGAAGGAGGGCGACATCGTCAGCCTGGATGCAGGGGTAATCTATAAAGGATATCATTCCGATGCCGCAAGAACCTACGGCATCGGTCAGATCAGCAAAGAGGCAGAGGACCTGATCAGGGTGACCAGGGAATGCTTCTTTGAAGGTATAAAGTATGCAAAAATTGGCAATCATCTATGTGATATTGCGGCAGCGATTGACAGTCATGCCAGTAAGCACGGGTACGGAGTAGTTCGGGATCTGTGCGGACATGGAATCGGAACGGACTTACACGAGCCGCCCCAGATTCCCAATTATAAGATGGACAGAAAAGGTGTGAAGTTAAGAGCCGGAATGACCCTGGCGATTGAACCAATGATCAATATGGGAACCTGGGAAGTGCAATGGCTTGAGGACAAATGGACCGTGGTGACAAAAGACCATAAGTTTTCCGCACATTATGAGAATACGGTATTGATAACTGAGGGGGAGCCAAAGCTTTTGACCCTGACAGACTATGAAACAGCGCCGGATTAAGCGGCAAAAGACGCAGAAAAATCAGAAACGAAGGATTGAGCAATGGACGGATATAGAGCAGGGATGCTTGCGAGATCAAAAGCGGGTCACGATACCGGCAAAGTTTATGTTATAATTGAAGCGGATGACACATATGTATATTTAGCGGACGGCAGCATTAGAACACTGGGGCATCTGAAAAAGAAGAAAAAGAAGCATGTCCAGATTATCTTAAAGGAATATGATGTCACCGCAGTTGACGATACAGCAATCAAACGGATTTTAAAAGAATGGAGTATGGAGGAAAGAGAGAGATGTCAAAAGCTGACGTAATCGAAATCGAAGGAACAGTAGTAGAGAAATTGCCAAACGCAATGTTCCAGGTGGAGTTAGAGAACGGGCACCAGGTACTTGCACATATCAGTGGAAAGCTGAGGATGAACTTTATCAAGATTCTGCCAGGAGACAAGGTGACGCTGGAGTTATCACCGTATGATTTGTCTAAGGGAAGGATTATCTGGAGAGATAAGTAGGATTCCGGCTGAGTCGCCGGATAAAGATGGAAATATATGAAATTGTCTATTGACTTTGCTTGACTGTGGGTGCTATAATATATAAGCGTGTTTTCGGGCATTTTTATGAGATTTGTGAGAATTTTGTGGAAGTGTCTGGAAGATGCGTGGGTAGAATGTTGGCAGAGCAATGGATGAAAGGAGGATTTGACGTGAAGGTTAGATCATCAGTAAAACCAATTTGCGAAAAATGCAAAGTAATTAAGAGAAAAGGAAGCGTTCGCATTATCTGCGAAAACCCAAAGCATAAGCAGCGTCAGGGATAGGTACTGACACTTATGCATCAAATTAGGCGGCTGATAGCTCTGACACGCCAGGAGGCGTGTAGACTATTTGATATACAAGGAAGCACATGTAGCCGGTGAGCATCCTTCGTATATTGCTTCTAATGCCGGCCCGTCATTACCGGATTTTATTTCGGTGGCCGGAAAGGGCATGGATACCGAAACATGCCTGGACAAAAAAGGGAAATCCTTAAAAGTCCCTATTAAAGACAGTATGTAAACAGTAAAAGATTTTTTGAGAAAATGGAGGAAATTCACATGGCTCGTATTGCAGGTGTAGATTTACCAAGAGACAAACGTGTTGAGATCGGATTAACTTATATCTACGGAATCGGCAGGGCAAGCTCTAACCGTATTCTGGCAGAGGCAGGAGTGAATCCGGATATTCGCTGCAGAGACCTTACGGATGATGATGTTAAGAAGATCAGCGCAGTCATCGATGAGACCCAGATGGTAGAAGGTGACTTGAGGAGAGAGATCGCTCTGAACATCAAGAGATTACAGGAGATCGGATGTTACAGAGGAATCCGTCATAGGAAGGGACTTCCGGTTCGCGGCCAGAAGACAAAGACCAACGCAAGAACCAGAAAAGGACCTAAGAGAACTGTTGCGAACAAAAAGAAATAGCTTAGCGAAGGCAAGCCGCTAGGCGCAGGCTGAGGTTAGCTATTTCTTTGTTCTTCGAGCGAAGCAAGAAGAACTTCATTCAAAAAATAAAAAAGGAAAGAGTAGGTTAGTTTTATTATGGCAAAGAAAGTTACAAAGAAAGTGACCAAAAAACGTGTCAAGAAAAACGTTGAACGCGGACAAGCACACATCCAGTCATCTTTTAATAACACAATCGTTACATTGACAGATGCACAGGGTAATGCACTTTCATGGGCAAGTGCAGGCGGTCTGGGATTTA
>CAJUBG010000100.1 GCA_910584575.1 uncultured Dorea sp. | reverse complement strand
TGATTCCGGTGTGGGCGGGCTGACGGTTGCAAGAGAGATCATGCGTCAGCTTCCCAATGAGAATATCGTATATTTCGGAGATACAGCAAGAGTGCCCTATGGAAGTAAGTCCAGAGACAATATCATCCGTTTTTCCAGACAGATTATCCGTTTCCTTGAGACAAAAGAAGTCAAGGCCATTGTGATTGCATGCAATACGGCCAGCGCGCTGGCTCTTGAGACGGTGAAGGAGGAGACGGATATTCCGGTGATTGGCGTGATTACACCAGGGGCGCGCTCGGCGGTTCAGGCGACTAAGAACGGAATCATCGGCGTTGCCGGAACAGAGGCCACCATACGAAGCGAGACTTATACCAAGGTAATCAAGGAGATGAAGCCCGATGCGGTTGTGATTGGAAAGCCCTGCCCTCTGTTCGTTCCTCTGGTGGAGGAGGGCTTCGCAAAGCACAGGATTACAGAGGAAGTGATAGAGATTTATCTGTCGGATATGAGGCAGACGAAGATTGATACCATGATTCTGGGATGTACCCATTATCCGCTGCTGAGGTCAAAGATTATGGCATTTTTCGGCGATAAGGTACATATTGTGAATCCGGCGTATGAGACAGCCATGGACGTAAAGAAGATTCTGCGTGAAAGCGGGAAAGAGAATACGTCAGGGGAGGCGGCATCCTACGAGTTTTATGTCAGTGATGCGGCAGAGAAGTTTACACATTTTGCCAATACAATCTTGTCTTATGATGTGGCGGCAACGAAGCTAGTCAATATAGAAGAATATTAGGTGAGATTATGACAAAGGATGTATTATTAAGCATATCCGGCCTGCATTACGAGACAGCCGAAACAGCCGGAGGCGACGAGAATGAGCCAATCGAAGTGATTACTCCTGCAACCTATTATTATAAAAATGATAAGCACTATGTCATCTATGATGAGGTGGTGGAAGGTATGGCGGGGATGATTAAGAATAAGGTGAAGATTGCGGATGACAAGCTGGAGATCATGAAAAGCGGGCTGTCCAATACCCATATGGTGTTTGAACGGGATAAGATGAATATTACCCAGTATGAGACGCCCTACGGCGATTTGCTGGTGGGGACCCACACGAAGGATATGCAGGTGGATGTGACGGACGAGAAGATTGACGTACATGTAAACTATGCGCTGGACGTGAACAGTGAGACCATAGCGGACTGCAATATCGTAATGAATATAAAAGCATTGGATCATTCATAATCCAATGCTTTTTCCTACTTCTGCTTTGCTTTTTCCTTCATCCTTGCGATGAAGCCTTTCTTCTTCTGAGGCGTCTCAAGGGGGCCTCTAAGCCCTCTGACAGCGGTGATGTAGATACCGCTGACGGTGGCCTTGACCTCTTTCTTTACAGGAATCAGCGGATAGATATCTGCGTCGCACATCAGAGTCATAATCCTTGGGCCAACCTTTGCCTTTACTACCGGAACCTTAGAACGGCGGAGATACTTTGGCGTGTTCTCCACAACAATGGCGGGCAGACCTGCATCCTTAAGACGCAGCTTCCCCTTGTCAATAATCAGCATGGACATATTCTGAGCAACGGCCTCTAACTGTGCCTGCTGTTCTGCCTGCTTCTTTTCTGCTTTCTTTCCAAAAAAATATAATGCAATACACGCAGCGATTAAAATAACCAGAATGACAAGCATAACAATGGTAAATGTACTCACGGGTAAACCTCCTAAATTCTTTTTTCCATGACACACATTGTACCATTGTTTGACAGCATGTGCAAGAGATTTGAACGGGATTTGCTCTTATCTTTCAGAAAAACGCAGCCGATAATATAAGATAAGGGAAAATATTTCCTTTGGTATATTCAGAAGCAGCGGCGGGATTTTAGGATAGAGAGTGGAGAGGCAATTATGAAGATTTATGGTGATTACGCATTTATACTGGATAAATTAAACATTAAGAATCATTCACAGGTTCAGGTGTTTCAAAACGGCACGAAGGTGGTGGAGTTTGCAGATCAATTTCTGGAGGAGCAGAGGGCGGCTGCACCAGACAGAGTCAGTATCTCTCCTGAGGGGATGGGTTATATTCGGGATAAACTGGCGGAGACAGATAAAGATTCCTCCTTGTGGACAGAGGATGAAGAATTTGTAAGGATTGCGGATGACGGACTCTCACTGATGGACGGCGTATGCAGAGGGTATATCCTTCAGAGGCTTGATTTCAACGGGAATAACGGCGTAAGCAGTAAGCTCTACGGCGAGCTGGAGAAGCGTTATCAGGAGGCCCTTGCAGGCAAGGATGAGAAGAATGTTAAGAACTATGCCGCGAGTCTGGCTGAGGCATACGGCTCTATGTATAAGAATATTGCAGATGGATATGATAACGGTACAAGGGAGGTCTGGACGCTGGACACCAGTACGGGAGACGATTTCAACGGCGTGGAGTTTGTCATTAACGGCAATGCGGTGCGTTACCGGAAGCTTACAAAGGAGGAGGAACTGGGACGGCTGCGGGAGTCCTTCGACCAGCTTGTTGAGGATGTGGCGAAAGAGCTTGCCAGAGAAGAAGCCCTGGCGGCAGGCAAGGCTGACGGCGCCGAGACGGAAAGTGTGACGGGAGAACAAGGAGAGCTGAGAAAGGCAGGGGAAGTCCAGGCGGAAGAAGATTTCTGGAAGATGGCGGGCGTTGTCAAGGATCTCTTGATTGAACTTGACCATCTGATTTCCGAACTGGAGGAGATGTTTGCCAAGAAGGAGGATAAGCCTGAGGATATTGGCCAGAGGATTGCGACAGAGGCGCGAAGCCATGGCGCGGCAACCGTCGCAAGAGGAAAGCAGCAGGCACAGTTTGCCAATTACAGGAAGATGAGCCAGATGGCGATGAATGTACAGTCGATTTTGGGAAATATCAGGGCATAGGGAGGCCGGTGAATGCTTGAATTTGTGGGAGATGGAGTCATTAACGTATACAGGTGGATGATGGACCATCTCTTTTTGATTAATATTGTATTTTCATTACTGATTATATTTTTTCAGAGAAGGAATCCTACTACGGTCTGGGCATGGCTTTTGCTTCTGTACTTTATTCCGGTGCTTGGCTTCGTTCTCTATCTGATTCTCGGACAGAATTTCCGCAGGGAGAGGATGTTCAAGATGAAGGAGATTGAAGGGGAGATTAAGTACGCGGTGCGAAGGCAGGAGGAATCCATTTACCGAAAGAAGCTAAGGCTTCGGGACCCAGAGCTTGACCGGTTCAAACGGCTGATTCTGTATAATCTGAACGAGGCCGAGGCGGTGCTGACGGATAACAATGATATCCGCATTTTTACAGACGGGAGAGAGAAGTTTAAGGCGTTGCTTTCAGAGATGGATCACGCCAGGAACTATATCCATGTGGAGTATTACATCATCAAGAATGACGAGCTGTGGAAGGAGATTGAGGAGGTGCTGGTGCGCAAGGCGCGGCAGGGTGTGGAGATTCGCGTCCTGTTTGACAGTATGGGGTGCAGAGGGATGCACCGTTCCGACTGGGCGCGTCTTCAAAAGGCAGGAATTAAAGTGGCAGAATTCTTTCCGGCTTTACTTGGAAAGCTGCAACTCCGTGTGAATTACCGTAACCACAGGAAGATTGTGGTCATAGACGGCAGAATCGGCTTTGTGGGAGGCTTCAACGTGGGGCGTGAGTATATAGGGAAGGATAGGAAATTCGGCTATTGGCGGGATACCCATGTCTGTATCGAGGGTTCGGCGGTGACGTCTCTTGCGGTGCGCTTTGTCCTGGACTGGAACTATGCTGCCAGGGAGAATTTGTTCCTGGAGGACCGGCTCTTTGAGATTCCCACGTATACCCGCGGCGGCAGGGACCCTGTGCAGATTATTTCCAGCGGGCCTGATTCCAGCAGCCAGGAGATTCGCAACAATTATCTGCGGTTAATCCATATGGCGCGGAAGAATATTTATATTCAGACTCCCTACTTTATTCCCGACGACGACATACGGGATGCCCTGGAGATTGCGGCCAAATCCGGAATCGATGTGCGCATCATGATTCCCTGCAAGCCAGACCATCCCTTTGTCTATTGGGCGACCTACTCTTATCTTGGAGAAATGATTGAGGCAGGGGCGAGGTGCTATACCTATGACAATGGATTTCTCCATGCAAAATGTATGTGCGTGGATGGGCTTGTAACCTGTATGGGGACGGCGAATATGGATATCCGCAGCTTCAGCCTGAATTTTGAGGTAAATGCGGTTATATATAGCGCGCGGACTACGGAGAGGCTTATGGATGCATTTGAGAATGATATTGCAAAGAGTACGTTAGTTACCCGTAAAAAATATGAACAGAGGGATTTTATTATTCGGATTAAAGAGCAGTTCTGCAGGCTGCTTTCACCGGTTTTATAAAAAGAAATAGTGAAATAAGTGTGAAAATGCTTTGAAAGTCGCTTTAAATGTGGTATAACATAATGGTGCACGATTTCGGCATATATTTTAGTGCGAAATAAAAGTATATAATGAGGTGGAATATGAAGAAGAAATTAGCAATGTTATTGGCAGGAGTAGCGGTGGCTTCCATGGCGCTGGCAGGATGCTCTGGCAGCAAGGGGCTGGAGACAGATGAATTAAAGATTTCTGTCTATAAAGGAGTTGAGATAGATGAGGTCGCCAAACCAGGGGAGGTTACGGATGAGGATGTGGAGAATTACATCCAGTCAACTCTCCAGATGAAGGCTACCAAGGAGGAGATTACAGACCGTCCGGTGGAGTCCGGCGATACGGCAACGATTGATTTTACAGGAAAGATTGACGGAGAGGAGTTTGACGGAGGCTCTGCGACGGACTATCCGCTGGTCATCGGTTCTGGTCAGTTTATTGAGGGTTTTGAGGAAAGCGTTATCGGCCATAGTATAGGGGAGACTTATGACTGGCAGGGAGTATTTCCGGAGGATTATACGAATACGGATTATGCCGGAAAGGACGTTGTATTCACAATTACGGTAAAGAGCATTTCCAAAGAAGTGGTTCCGGAGTTGAATGACGATTTCGTAAAAAGTGAGTCTAAGAAGGCCAAGAACGTCGAGGAATACAGAGAAGAAGTCAAGAAGCAGTTGAAGAAGGACAATGAGAAGAACTACGAGAGCAGCATTAGCCAGGCGGTTTGGCAGAAGGTCCTGGACAATACGGAGGTGAAGAAGTATCCGGAGGATGAGGTTAAGAAGATTACGGATTCACTGATTGACCAATATAAGACCACGGCGGAATACTATGAGCAGGATTACGAGACATTTATCCAGGAGCAGATGGGATATACTGTGGATGTTTTTGAGAAGCAGGTGGACGACGCTGCCAAAGCAAGTATTAAGCAGACGATGGTGACAGAAGCAATCGCGGATAAGGAGAAGATTAAACTTGGTGAAAAGGAATATGAGGAACAGCTTAAGGCGATGGCTTCGGATTACGGTTATGAGGATGTGGATGCTCTGAAGGAATCTGCGGAGGAGGATGATCTGAAGGAGATTGCGTTGAATAATATGGTAAAAGAGTGGCTGAAGGAGCATAGTGTCCAGAAGGCAGCAGAATAAAGCATCAGTTTTTGACGGATGGAGGAGTGATACGCGGTGTATGACTCCTCTGTTTTAATTTGTCGAACAAGATTAGTTTGATGTAAAATTGCTGGAAAAAAGAAATTTATGGAGAAAAATGAAAAAAAGGTGTTGACGACAGAAATGTTGTGTGCTAGAATAGTCTACGTCGTTGAGACGACAAAACAATTAAATGAATGGAGAGGTATCGAAGTGGTCATAACGAGGCGGTCTTGAAAACCGTTTGTCCGAGAGGGCGCGTGGGTTCGAATCCCACCCTCTCCGTTGGAAAACTATCAGCCGGTAAGGTGATAGTTTTTTCTATGGAAGAATCGACGAGTTCTGGAGAAGTACCCAAGCTGGCCGAAGGGGCTCCCCTGGAAAGGGAGTAGGTCGTTAATAGCGGCGCGAGGGTTCAAATCCCTCCTTCTCCGTTTGCAGGACAGGCTTGACTTAACAGGTTGAGAAAAGCTTACTGCAAATATGTGGAAAATGTGTTGGAAAAGATGCTTGAAAAAATTTCAAAAAAAGTAAAAAAATGTCTTGACAAACACAGGTAACACATGATATTATGGCTAAGCTGAATCGAGAGAGACAGCAAACGACAAAAAGCACCTTGATAATTAAACAATAGACAACAACCCTGAAAATTTCTTAAGAGAAAATTT
>CAJUBG010000099.1 GCA_910584575.1 uncultured Dorea sp. | reverse complement strand
AAGTGCAGCAGTTGCATGAGGCAATGAGGCATATCTTTGATAATGATACTTCCGGGGTTTCCCGGTCAGTTTGGAATGACGGTGCGATACCGATGTGGACAGTGTAATGAGCTGTCACCCGTATGGATTTTTTGGAAAACAGATGGTTTTGTCTACTAATGAGAGCAGGAGCAGACAGCTTCTATTGTCATTAGCAGATAAAGTTATCATGCTAAAATACACCGTTAGGAGGGAAAATATGTCTGAAAAATTTCAGGAGAAAAAGAGATTTGTAAGATATAAGGAAGGAGCTAAGCTCTATGGTTTATGCCAAAGCACTTTTGAAAAACGGGCGAAAGAAGCAGGTGCAACGTATAAGGTAGGAAAAGCTGTACTTGTGGATTGCGAAATTTTTGAAAAGTACCTGGAGAGTTTTCGCATACCGGCAGAGTAAAACCGGGAGAGGAAAGTAAAAGATTCCTATGTGCCAAAAAGTTTTTTATTCGTATTACGAAAAATACTTGACATTTCGTAATACGGAAAATATAATGGTATGTAGATGTAGAGAGGAGTGTGCCTATGGGAAAGAGAGGGCGTCCGAAATCGGATGTCATAAAAGAGCGTATCGTAACCATAAGGATGTCTGACGCAGAATATCACACTCTAAAGGAATACTCTGACAAACATCAACAGACTATAACAGAAACTATCAAAACGGGAGTTGACTTATTGTACAAAACTCGTAAGTAAGGCACAGGATTTCTTCTTTCCGAACAAGAAAGGAGTGGCTATGGCTAAATCACGAAAGGACAATAAGGGACGAGTATTGCGGAAGGGGGAAAGCTACCGTAGTTCAGATGGAAAGTATCAATATGCCTATGCTGATGAAGCAGGGAAAAGGCGATACATTTATTCTAAAAATCTGACTACACTTCGCCAGAGGGAAGAACAGATATTACGGGATAAACTGGACGGGATTGACAGTGGACAGGCTAAGAACCAGACGTTGAATGACATCTTTGACAAGTACATGGCAACACGGAAAGATTTGGCGGAAAGGACTTTTGCGGGATATATGTATCAGTATAATGCGTATGTCAGGAAAGGCATAGGCAACCGTAAAGTCAAAGACATCAAATATTCAGATGTATTGCTGTTTTACAAAAAGCTGATGGAAGAATTGAATCTTAGCTATGGAACGGTTGAACATCTTCAAAGGGAATTGCACCCTGCATTTGAAATGGCGGTCAGGGATTGTATTATCAGAACGAATCCCACACATAACGTGTTAGGACAGCTAAAGAAGCAGACAGGCGCTAAGAGAGGTGTAAGGAATGCTTTAACGCCGGAACAGCAGACGGCATTTCTGGAGTTCATGGACGGTCATCCGGTGTACGATCACTGGAAACCAATCTATACCTTTTTTATAGGAACGGGTTTGAGGGTTGGAGAATTGAGTGGTCTGACCTGGAAAGATATTGACGTTGAGAATGGGGTTATTACGGTTGACCATGCAGCGGTTTATTTTGCGGGCAAGATGAATAAATCCCAAAAAAAGATTTATATTTCAACACCAAAGACAGATGCAGGTATCCGTAAGATTCCAATGGTGAAGGAGGTGCGTCAGGCACTGAAAGAAATCAAGCAGTATCAACATGATAATGGAATTTATTGCACAACAGAAATTGACGGATATACAGACTTTGTATTTCTGAATCGCTTTGGACGGGTATTTTTGCAACAGGATTTAGACAGGGCATTAGAGCGCATTATTGATGCGTATAATGATGCCGAGCTTCACGAAGCGAAAATGAAAAACAGAGAGCCTCTTATTTTACCTCATTTCACTTGCCACAGTCTGCGTCACACATTTTGCGCAAGGTTTTGTGAGAATGAGAGCAATCTGAAGGTAATCCAGTCGGTGATGGGTCATGTTGATATTGCAACTACAATGAATATCTATGCCGAGGTTTCGGAAGCTAAGAAAAAGGCTTCAATGGAGGCATTGGCAGAAAAGATGGTTTTGTTTTCTCAATAATAAATATGGAAGAATCCTTTAAGGCATTCATATTTATTGCGGATAGAAAGAGTACAACAAATTTGGTGGAAGTACATCAAAAGTACAACAAATTTCGTCTGAATGGTACTGAATAGTACCTTAATCGGGTGATTGTAGAAATACAGAATACTCGATAATACCTGATAATAAGGCATAATTAGGGTTGTGTGTATCATTATGGAGGAGAAGCAGTCTATTATTGCGGCGGGGGCAGGAGCCTCCACGAAGCTGGTGCTTAAGGAGGCGGTTGTTGTGGCGGGCAGCAAAAAGAAGAAGATGACCCGTCTTTTGCGGATTGAGAATGTGAAGGATGTGGCTCAGTATATTGAGAGAATTGATGAGATGATTGGGCGGAAGGAAGCGATTCTATAAAGGCTTTTAAAAAGGTGAAAAATTTGATATAATGAAAACACGAAAATAAACTTCTATTTATATAAAACAGTTATTAAGGAGAATAAAAAAGATTTGCAGCGAAGGAGAACGAATATGGCGTTAAAGAAGAAACCAGTCACGGGAATGAAGGACATGCTCCCCCGTGAGATGGAGATTCGGGATTATGTGATACAGCTAATCAAAGACACTTATAAGACCTATGGCTTTTTGTCCATGGAGACGCCCTGTGTCGAGCACATCGAGAATCTGTGCAGTAAACAGGGAGGAGATAACGAGAAGCTGATTTTTAAGATTTTAAAACGGGGCGAGAAGTTAAAGTTAGAATCAGCAAAGGAGGAAAACGACCTGGTGGACGGCGGGCTTCGTTATGACCTGACAGTTCCCCTTGCCCGTTATTATTCCAACCATGCCAATGAACTGCCCTCCCCTTTTAAGGCTCTCCAGATTGGGAATGTGTGGCGTGCTGACCGTCCCCAGAAGGGACGGTTCCGTCAGTTTATGCAATGTGATATCGACATTCTTGGGGAAGCCTCTAACCTGGCTGAGATTGAGCTGATTCTTGCCACCACGGCAATGCTTGGGAAGCTGGATTTTAAGAATTTTACGGTATGTATCAATGACCGCAATATCTTGAAGGCTATGGCAAAGTACAGTGGTTTTAAAGAGGAAGACTATGACGAGGTATTTATTATCCTGGATAAGATGGACAAAATCGGCGTAGAAGGGGTTGCGGCAGAGCTTCAGGAGATGGGGTATGACAAGGATCAGACGGATGCGTACCTTAAACTTTTCGGGGAGGTGACTCCAGATGCAAAAGGAATCCGTTATTTAAAGGAGAAGCTTGGGGACTGTCTTGCAGACGAGACGGCGGACGGGATGGAAACGATTATTTCAAGTGTGGAGGCTTGTAAGGAATGTGATTTCAAGATTAGCTTCGACCCAACCCTGGTTCGTGGACAGTCCTACTATACAGGAACCATTTTTGAGGTGCGTATGGATGATTTCGGCGGCTCTGTGGCAGGAGGGGGACGCTATGACAGGATGATTGGGAAATTTACCGGACAGGACACGCCGGCGTGCGGGTTCTCTATTGGTTTTGAACGGATTGTCATGCTGCTTCTGGAAAATGGCTACCAGGCGCCAAAGCAGGGGGGGAAGAAGGCGTATCTGCTCGATAAGAAGCTGCCGGCAGAGGGACTTCTTAAGATTCTTGCCCTTGCAAAGACAGACCGGGAAGCGGGATGCCAGGTGTTAATTGTAAATATGAAGAAGAACAGGAAGTTCCAGAAGGAGCAGCTTCTTCTGGAGGGGTATCAGGAGATTGTCGATTGTTTTGCGGATTCTTATGATAAGATATAAGAAAGGGCTTCGTGCAGATATAGGATATTTCACAGAAAAAGGAGAAAGATTATGGTAGAGTCAATGCAGGGATTAAAGAGGACTCACAGGTGTGCGGAATTGTCATCCGCCAATGTGGGGGAGACAGTAACCATTATGGGATGGGTACAGAAGAACCGGAATAAGGGCGGTCTGGTATTCGTGGACGTGAGGGACCGTTCCGGCATTATCCAGGTGGTGTTTGAGGAAGGAAAATCGGATGCGGAATTAATCGAGAAGGCGGCGAGGCTTCGGGCGGAGTACGTGGTTGCCATTGTGGGCAAGATTGAAAAGCGTTCCGGCACCGGCAATGAGAAGCTGGCCACAGGAGAGATTGAGGTGATACCAGAGCAGATGAGGATTCTGTCGGAATCCGAGACTCCCCCATTTCCCATTGGGGAGAATTCCAAGACCAGGGAGGAGGTGCGCCTGAAATACAGGTATCTGGATTTAAGAAGGCCGGATCTTCAGCGGAATCTGATGATGCGAAGCCAGGTGGCTACTCTTACCCGTCAGTTTTTATCGGAGGAAGGGTTTTGCGAGATTGAGACTCCGGTTTTGATTGGGAGTACGCCGGAGGGGGCCAGGGATTATCTGGTGCCAAGTCGGATTCATCAGGGGAATTTCTATGCATTGCCCCAGTCGCCGCAGCTTTTTAAACAGCTTTTGATGTGCGCAGGATATGACCGTTATTTCCAGATTGCGAAATGCTTCCGCGACGAGGATTTAAGGGCTGACCGTCAGCCGGAGTTTACCCAGATTGACATGGAGTTGTCTTTCGTGGATGTGGACGACGTGATTGAGATTAACGAGAGGCTTCTGGCGAAGCTGTTCAAAGAGGTGTTGGGGATTGAGGTTGCCCTCCCTATTCCAAGAATGACCTGGCAGGAGGCTATGGACCGCTATGGCTCTGATAAGCCGGATATTCGTTTTGGGATGGAGCTTCGTAATGTGACAGCGGTTGTGAAGGACTGTGAGTTCGCGGTTTTTAAAGGCGCTATTGAAAACGGTGGTTCTGTCCGTGGGATTAACGCCAAAGGGCAGGGAAGCATGCCACGCAAGAAGATTGACAAGCTGGTATCCTTTGCCAAGGATTATGGTGCGAAAGGGCTTGCCTATATTGCTGTCCAGGAGGATGGAGGGGTCAAGTCATCTTTTTCAAAGTTTATGAAGGAGGAGGAGATGTCTGCCCTGATGACGGCCATGGGCGCGGACAAAGGGGATCTTCTTTTGTTTGCGGCGGATAAAAATACGGTTGTGTGGGATGTCTTAGGCGCCCTTCGGTTAGAGCTTGCCCGTCAGATGGAGTTGCTTGATAAGAGTGAGTATAAATTTCTGTGGGTGACAGAGTTCCCGCTTTTAGAGTGGAGTGAGGAACAGAACCGGTATACGGCGAAGCACCATCCTTTTACCATGCCTATGGAGGAGGATCTTCCCTATATCGACAGCGATCCTGGCAGAGTGCGGGCTAAGGCTTACGATATCGTGCTGAACGGCAATGAGATTGGCGGGGGAAGTGTGAGAATCTTTAATCCTGAGATTCAGAGTAAGATGTTTGAGGTGCTTGGATTTACGCCGGAGAAGGCCAATGAGCAGTTTGGGTTCCTTTTGACGGCCTTTAAGTACGGCGTGCCGCCTCACGCGGGACTGGCATATGGGCTTGACAGGCTGGTGATGCTGATGGCTAAGGAGGACAGCATCAGGGATGTGATTGCGTTCCCGAAGGTGAAGGATGCGTCGGATTTGATGACAGAGGCGCCGACGGCTGTGGATCAGAAGCAGCTTGAGGAGTTGGGGCTTTCGGTTGTGAAAGAGAATGTAGAGAAAGAATAGATAGGATGAGAGGCATATGCAGTTTGGATATTTCGGCATATGCCTTTTGTGTATTTGTAAGGTGAAATTTACAATTAATAATTTTTTTGTGTGTGAAAAAGATGTAATTAAGATTAAAAAAACATAAAAAAATGAAATAAATAAAAAAGTCAAGAAGAAATTAGAATTTTAATCACCTTTAGTGATTTTCTACATCTTGCACAATTTTATCTGTCCCTTTTTGTGCAGGGTGACAAGGCGTGCCTTGAGGCACGACTTGAAGCAAGACGCGGGTTTACTTTTTCTTTCCGTTTTGGCTTTTTCCGCGAAACGGTGGTAAATTTAGCTTTATTTAAAAGGCTGAGGTTCTTCGATTTTTCTGTGATTCTAGTATATCGTTTGCCGATAATCCATCAAATATTGCACGGGGGTAGTTGTTCATCCATTCTTGTATGGCATTTATGTATTCTTCATCATATTGGGATATATCCGCGCCTTTTGGTATCCAACGCCTTATTAGCCGGTTGGCGTTTTCGTTACTTCCTCTTTCACTACTGCAATAAGGATGGCAGTAGTATAATTCCGTCCGTAGCTTATTTGTTCCGAGTGATGTTTCTATCCATTCTGAATCTAAAAATTCCACCCCGTTATCACAGGTGATTGTTTTATATCTCTCTTTGAAAGCTGAATGACCTAACGATATTTCAATACTGTCAAGTCGGGTGCATACTTCTTTAATTGACTTTGCGTCTATCTTGTATATTTCTTCCTCCCGTGTCATTCGTTCCGTTAGAACTA
>CAJUBG010000098.1 GCA_910584575.1 uncultured Dorea sp. | reverse complement strand
TCTTCTGGCCTTACCTTATACTCTGTAATCAGATATTCTATTCTCTTTGCAATGGTAAGAGTCTTCCCTGAACCGGGACCGGCGAGAACCATACATGGCCCGTCCTTGTGGGCAGCCGCCGCTTTCTGAGCATGATTTAAACTCATAGATTCCCCTTATCTGCTTAACAAGTCAATCCCTGTGCGGATTCTCTTAAGCGATTCTTCTTTTCCGATAATCTCCATGATCTCCGTCGCGCCGCCAGGCGTACTCTGTTTGCCGGATACCGCTGTCCGGATAGGCCACATCACGAAGCCGGTCTTATATCCCTTCTCGTCCACATATCCCTTTAAGACACCAAACAGCCCGTCGTTGCTGAAATCCTCCTGGGCTTCAAGAAGGGGCAGCACATCACGAAGCACGCCAAGAGCCTTCTCCTCATTGGTCTTCATCTTCTTATGACAGTACATGGACGTATCATACTCCGGCAATTCCTCAAAGAAATCAATCTGCTCACGGATATCCGGAAATACTTCAATCCTGGTACGGACAAGAGCCGCAATCTTCTTAAGGTCGTAATCCTTAGACACCGCCTCCTGGATGTAAGGCTTAGCCATCTCAAAGAACCGTTCCTCGTCCATGGCCTTAAAATACTCGCCGTTCATCCACTTAAGCTTCACAATGTCAAATACTGCCGGCGACTTGCTCATATGGCGGTAATCGAACTCCTTCACCAGCTCATCCAGGGAGAAAATCTCCTGGTTGCCTGCCGGACACCATCCAAGCAGCGCCACATAGTTGACCACAGCCTCGGTGATGAAGCCCTGGCCAATCAGATCCTCATATGAAGAATGGCCGCACCGCTTACTCAGCTTCTTATGGTTCTCATCCGTAATCAACGGACAGTGCACATAGGTAGGCACCTCCCACCCGAACGCCTCGTAAATCTTGTTGTACTTCGGCGCTGAAGACAGGTACTCATTCCCCCGCACCACATGGGTAATCCCCATGAGATGGTCGTCCACCACATTGGCAAAATTATAGGTGGGATACCCGTCAGATTTAATCAGGATCAGATCCTCCAACTCCTCATTAGGCACTGTAATCTCTCCGTAAATGTCATCCACAAAGGTAGTCGTCCCCTCTGTCGGCATATTGAAGCGAATCACGTAGGGCTTGCCTGCCTTAAGATTCGCCTCCACCTCCTCCTTGCTAAGTCCCAGACAATGCTTGTCATAGACTACAATCTGCGTCCCGCCGTCCTCTGACACGCTGCTCTTTAGGGTCGCAAGCCTCTCCTTGTCACAGAAGCAGTAATAAGCGTCTCCCTGGTCAATCAACTGCTTCGCGTATTTAAGATACAAGCCGGAGGCATTACGTTCGCTCTGTACATATGGGCCAACCCCGCCGTCCTTATCCGGTCCCTCGTCATGGACAAGCCCTGTTTCCGCAAGGGTATGGTAAATGATATCCAACGCCCCTTCCACAAAACGCTCCTGGTCCGTGTCCTCAATCCTGAGCATAAAGTCCCCGCCCTCATGCTTCGCAATCAGGTACGCGTAAAGGGCGGTCCTTAAATTCCCCACATGCATCCTTCCGGTGGGACTCGGCGCAAATCTGGTTCTTACTCTGTTCATGTCTATATCTCCTTAATCTCTCTAAATTGAAAGAAGCCTTCTCATAAGCTTCTTAAGGGGCAGGGCTATCCTCTCACCTGCCCCTGTATAACGAAATGGCCTTACGTTATCCTAGCTCTCTGCGCAGCCTCTCCAGCAGATGGTCCACCCGTTCGTGAATCACAATATCCGCCAGCCTCTCCGCGTAATGTGACGTCTCATTCACCAGAATCAGTTTATCCCCTTCATAATAATTAATCAACTGATTGCACAGATAAGAGTTCAAATGAGAACCAAGCACCAGCAGGACATCGGCCTTCTGAATCTCCTGCGCCGCCCTGGTGATCACACTGTTATCCACCATCTCCCCGAACAGGCACACTCTCGGCCTAACCGGCGTCTTACATACCTCGCACAAAGGCACTCTGACCGAATCCCTGACATACTCCATCGGGTATGTTCTACCGCAATGGGGACAAAAATTATTGTACACATTCCCGTGAAGGTCTATGACATTCTTACATCCTGCCCTCTGGGGAAGGCCGTAGATCCGCCTGGTGATAATACACTGAAACATCCCCCTTCGCTCAAGCTCAGCCATCTCTGTAAATCCCTTCCCCGGCGGCGTCTTAAGCTGGCTGAGCATCTCGTTGCGGTAGAACTCATAGAACTGCTCCTTCCGCGTCGAGAAAAATGCACTGGAAAACATTTCTTCCATAGAGTATCCGTATTTCTGCTCTATATCGTAGGATACATCGCCATCCCTGATGGATGGATAGCCGCTTTCAAGAAGCATGGCAAATCCGCTTAAAACCGTAGTATACCGGCTCTCCTTCAGAATCCCCAACAAATTACCTTCTGACATATGCTCACCTTCCTTACATAACTGTAACGGTTCCTAAAACTGCTTAATGTATCTTTATGTTACCTCCATTGTACCATATTTATCAGACAACTATCAACCTTTTCTGGTTCTTCTTTGCCTCACAGCCAATGACTGGAATACTGTCCCCGGCACAGCCAGGACAAACACGATTCCCAATACAATGGCAAACGCTACCTTAACCGATTCCATCCCCCGTCTGGAGGCTTGCGCCAACTGGTTGGTTACAAGGTAATACACAGTATAGTAGATTCCCGCCCCCGGCACCAGCGGCAGGATTCCGGATACCAGAAAGATGGTAATAGGGCATTTCTTTCTGACGCTTAACACGCGGGACAAAAACACCACGGCCATGGTTCCCAGAAAGGAGGCCAATGCCGCCGAAAAGGTTTGGCTTACGATTGCATGGTACACAAGCCACCCCGCCATCCCTGTAAACCCGCAGCTAAGATAGAACCGCTTCGGGACATTGAACAGCACCGCATATCCCATAGTTCCCAGAAACGGGCAGATTACATGCATAATAAACTCATGAATCACAGCATCAGTCCCCCTCCCATATTATTATACGCGCTGAGCGTGACACCCACGCCCACGGCGATATAGACGAACACCAAAAGCGCGTCAATCATCCGCACCGTCCCTGACAGGAAATCACTGTCCGCAATGTCACGAATCGCATTCACAAAGGCAAGCCCCGGCACCAACGGCATAATCGAGCCAATAATCATCCCGCTAAGCGCCACCTCCGCCGGCAGAGGAAGGTGGTAGGCCGCAATCGCAAGAGCCGTTATGAGCACACCGCCAACAATATTTACAATCATCTTTGACAGCTTCATTTTCTTTGCCGTCAACACCCATACATACAGAATACATCCGATGAAAAACGCAACCGTGCTCTCAAGCGCCGACGCCCCCAGAATATACCCATAGCACCCACTGGAGATGCCTGCGGCAAGGACTTGAAAGTATCCTCTCTTTTCCGGAAAACTATCAATCTTCTTAAGCCTGTCGGACGCCTCCTCAATACTCACAAGTCCCTCTGAAATCTCCCTGGATAACTCATTTACCTCTGCCACAATCCCCAGGTGCGAGGAGGATAAGGGCACTTGCTTTACCTTCGTATACGCCTCCTCCATTCCGTTCTCCGCACTGATGAAAATAGCATGGCTCAGGATAAAGGTATCCACATACTCCACATGGAAACGTTTACAGATTCGGATGATCGTCTCATCCACACGAAAAATCTCCGCGCCGTTTTTTAAGAGAATCCTTCCTGCCTCCAGCGCAAGATCCACCACCTTCTTGACGCTGACCTCTGAATCAAGCTGCTTTTTCAGATAAATCTTATCCGTAAGCCTGACCCCCTCCTCATAGATGGGCTCCCGGTAATTCTCCGGATAATAGTTCGCCACCATATGGGAGTTGACAAATCCGCAGCTTCCCAGGAATTCAAGCGCCCTCCTTGAGTTCCCCGTACCCGCGTACATAGTGTCACACTGGTTGCCGTAGTGCTCGCAGATGTGGCTGAGCATATATTTCCCATAACCCTTCCCCCGATCCTCCTTGCGGGTCACTATATTTTTCAGTTCACATTTTCGATTCTTCAGCAGTTCAATCACGCAGACTGCGCACACGTCTCCCCCGTTAATCAAGGCAAACATCTCGCTTCTGTCAAGATAGCCTTCGATTATATCTCTCTGCGGGTCTGCCATGAGAAGCATATCTATGTATTCGTCTTTGTCTCTCCTGATCTGCTGAATCTTCATGCCAACGCCTCCTTTAAAAAATCTTTTCTCATTATAGCACCTGGCCTAAAAAAATGACAGGGATTTTTTCTATTATAGGAATGAACAATAAAGGATGACTCCCCTTCTCCATCACAATCCTACTGAATCAGTATATTGCCACGGCAGAGAAATCATCCCTCCTATCTTACTCTTTTATTCAGTTGTTCTCCCTGCCGGACAGAAAATTTCTTCTCCGGATGCGGAATACAGAATCCCGTTCACACTATAATAATACGGGTTATCCCCTGACACCTCCACGAACATCAGGTACGGGAACACGTCAAAGACACCTGGCTCTATGTCGCTGATATTTGCCGGAAGATAGGCATCCATAATGTTCTCGCTAAGTCCCTCCAAAGCGCCGCTTCTGATTCCAACCAAACTCTCACTCTCCGGAATAACCAGTAAGCCGTCTCTTAACACCACCCGTTCCGTATAACCTGTGATATAACCTTCATCGTCCAGAAGGAAGCCGGCGATTTCCGAAATTAATGGTTCTTCCGGAATCACATCTTCGTCTGGAATATCCGTTATATCCGGTAGATTGGGAATGCTCGGATTTTCCGGAACTATATTTTCTTTTGGAACGTCCGTCACATCCATAACCGGCGGTTCCTCGGTGACCACGGATTCTGTCCTGCTGCCGTCTATGGCTTCACTACCTAAAACTTCATAAGGAACCGAACCTACGTCTGTAAAATCCATATCCTCAAAGCCGTTCTGCAATACATCTGACGTTAAAATATATGACACTGTCGGTATATTTTGTACGGGAACAGGCTTGACCGCATCTCTTAACGCTGGTTCAAAAGCTGCCAGCTCTCTTTCCATATCCGTAACAGCCGGTTTCTTAAGCTCGCCGATTACCGGAAGCTTTGCTTCAAGCGCAACCGCAACAGACCCTTCCTCAACCGCGCCGCCTGCGGGCGCTGACGTTATCCCTTCATTTTTCTTGACACAATTGTGTACGCAAAAATACAAGACACCAAATAATACAATAACCAGGCATCCTCTCAACACTTCTTTCCAGGGCATAGAAATGCCCGGAACCCTTACTCTCAAAACCGCTTCCATAAACTATTAACACCTCACGGCTTCATTATAGAATCGGCCTGATACAAAGAAAAGTGGCATCATGCAACACGACGCCACTTTCCAAAAACCCTTTCAGGTTTCCATATTTAATTGATATATCCGGCTTTCTTAAGCTCATCCTCGGCTTTTGCAAGGTTAGCCTCAGATACCCTCACGATTGGTCCGGTACATCCCATTCCACTCTCTGCGTAGATATTAATCTTCCACAGAGCCTTCACAGCATCCTCTAAGTCCATGACCTCGATACCTGCAATCTGGGCTGTTACAATCTCCTTCGGAGGCTCTTTCACTTCTTCTGCCGCACCTGCCGGCTTCTGGGAAGCCTTGAGCGCGTCTAAGATGTCCTTAAGTCCGGCCTTCTTTGCCGCCGCAAACTCTGCCTTGGCAACCTCGAATACCTTGCCTCTTACAAGCTGTCCCGCATAGCGGATTGCATTAGCGATTACCGGCGCGCCGCTTGCCCTGGATACAATCATGACTAACTGCTCATAACCTTCTCCGATTCCGGGTCCATAGCCGTAGCCTGTTGCCTCGAAGCTTCCGCCTGTGTTAAAGGAGGACAGCATCTTCACCAGAATATTTCCGGTCAGGGAATCCGTAACCATGATATCCGGCGACGCCTGAAGCACGTCGTTTCCTCTCATGACACATCCGCCGTCTGCCCTTCCGGACTCCGCAAATGCGATGTCATACCCCTTCTCCTTAAGCTGCTTTAACGCCTTCTCTGTCTGGCGCGCGCCGTCTACATTCAGGATACCCACCGTCGGCTTCTTGGTTCCGCAAGCCTTAGCGGTAATGATTCCGTAAATCGCATTCTTAATCATACCCTCAATACGGTCTGTACTGGAGGTTCCGGTTGTGTTTGCGATGTACATCTCTTTTGCAGTCGCAGGCGTCACACAGCGACCTACGGTAGAAACGCCGATTGGGAATGGGAAATGCATGGTAACCGCTGCATCCACCTCTTTGTTTTTCAGCATCTCCTCCATACGGTCATGGCCTTCCTCATCGTTAGCCACTTTGATGGTGGTAACACCCTCTGCCTCTAATGTTCCGATATAATAAACATCGATTCCGTCTTTTGCCGCCTCTACGGCTGCCTTCATGGAGTTTTCTTCTCCATGCTCGCTGCCCATACCAGTGAGGGCTACCTTCGGCCTTTTTCCAAAGCTTCCCGTCTCAAGGCCCTGCGCCATCTCCATAAAGGTATCGGCAATCATTCTCTCAATATTATTTGCCATCGTTACCGTCCCCCTTACTCTGCAATCAGGGAAGCTGCGAAATCCTTCATCGCCTTTGCGATCAATCCCTTTACCTC
>CAJUBG010000097.1 GCA_910584575.1 uncultured Dorea sp. | reverse complement strand
GGATTACATCAATATTATGAAATAGAGCAGACAACAGATTTATGGTCGCTTAATTCCGGAAGAGTGCAAGCCAAAATCGGTATTAACACAGCGGACATGCCAAATAAAACGCCTGTTTCCTTTGTTGTAATTGATAATAAACATTTAAAAGAACATGGCATCCGCTATTTTTGTTCTTTATCAAAACAATTTGTGTTGGTTACATCCAACACAAAACATCCGGCATTTGAAATACAAGAAGATAATCTTCATATTATATTTCAAAATGAGCTATCGTTGAAAGATGTACTTACAAAACTCAAATCAGAATATAGTTGTGAGAGAATAACGATACAAACTGGCGGTACATTAAATGAACTGTTTCTCCGTGAAAAGCTGATAGATTATCTTGATATTATTGTAGCACCTGTATTAGTTGGCGGTAAAGATACCTCCACTTTAATTGATGGGAAATCCTTATTGTCAGAAAGCGAATTATCAAGATTAGGTGTGTTGAAATTGCAAGAATGTGTAGTTTTGGAAAACTCGTATCTTAGATTGCGTTATGGGGTAATAAAAAATGATAAATATGATTATCAAGGTGGCCACTGACGATGCATTGCGTAAGAGGTTGTACAAGGAGTATCAGTTGTAATCGCCCTTAGCAAGCCTTTTTAGCACCTTCGGAAAATAAGCCCCCAGTTCAGTAATATCTGTAAATTATATTTGCCTGAATACACCGAATATGCTATACTAACCACAAAGAGAGCTGACATAATACATTATTGTCCGTAGAGCATAATATATTATAAGTAGGAGGAAGATTCATGAGACTAGTTACACGTTCAGATTTTGATGGTTTGGCATGCGGTGCATTGCTTCTGGAGGCAGGCATCATTGATGATTGGAAGTTTGCGCATCCAAAGGACATACAGGACGGCCTGCTTGAGATTACTGAGAATGACTGTCTTGCCAATGTACCCTTCGTGGAAGGGTGCGGATTATGGTTTGACCATCATTCCAGCGAGCATGAGAGAATGGAGCTTGAGGGGCGGTACAATGGGGAGAGCCGCATCAGCCCGTCTTGTGCAAGAATTATATATGAATATTACGGTGGTAAGAAGACATTCCCCCAATTTGACGACCTGATGGAAGCGGTTGACAAGGTGGATTCCGGAAATCTGTCTGTAAAGGAGATTATGAACCCGTCAGGGTGGATACTGATTGGTTTCCTGATGGATCCGCGGACAGGCTTAGGAAGATGGAGGCAGTTCTCCATCTCTAATTACCAGTTGATGGAGAAGCTGATGGACTCATGCCGCACCTTAAGGACTGAGGAGATTCTTGCCCTTCCCGATGTGCAGGAGCGTATCGAGACATATATTGAACAGACGGTGAAGTTTAGGAAGATGATCACAGAGCATACGGTGGTGGACGGTAATGTCATCGTCACAGACTTAAGAGGCGTAGAGCCAATCTACACAGGCAACCGCTTTATGATTTACAGTATGTATCCGCAGCAGAATATTTCCGTATGGATTGTCAGCGGGCGCGGCGGACGGGGATGCTCAGCAGCAGTAGGTTACAGCATTTTGAACAAGACTGCAAGCATTGACGTGGGCAGCCTGATGCTCAAATATCACGGAGGAGGCCATCGCAAGGTAGGAACCTGCCAGTTTACCGAGGATAACATGGAGGAGGAGCTTCCAAGAATGCTTTCCGAGCTCAGTGAGATGGCGAACAAATAGAATATTCCAATATTTACATCAAGCCTCCCTCTGGTATTCTGTGATAGAATAGTTATGTATCTATCAAGAACAAGGAGGAGGATGACACGATGTTTCAAGAGGCGAAAAGAGATGCAGATGTGGAGAAGGTCTGCAGGGTTTTTGGCGACTACATAAAAGCCAGCCCCTATCTTGAATGGCTTTGGTCGGACAAGCTCGGATATGTCCTGATGCAGATTAACCTTGAACATCAGGAGATCGTGGAGAGCCATGTGATTACAGATGCCAGAAGGCTGTGCTGGATTCTGTTTAACGAGATTGCCGACGACGTACTTGAGAGAACCCCAAACGACCATGCCACCTATGATGCGGACGCGGCTGAGCGCGCCAGGATCCAGAAGCGTCTGAAGCCCTACACAGACCAGCTCACAGAGTACAGCGATCTTTGTGAGAAGCTGTGGGAGAAGTAGAACGAATAGAAAACGTGCAGGCTTAGTCCTGCACGTTTTCTATATCAGAGATATCCGAATCAATGACCAGTGAATAGTTGGTATAATATACAACAAAGCCAGGCTTCGCCCCATTAGGTTTCTTGACATGTTTTTTCTCCACATAATCAATCTCAACCTTATCGCTGCCGCGGTTCTTGGAATAATAGGCTGCAAGCCGTCCCGCCTCCTCAAAGGTGCGGTCCGGAAGCTCGTTCCCTTTTGTCTTTACGATGACATGAGAGCCGGGGGCGCCTTTTGCGTGGAACCACCAGTCATTCCCACTGGCAAATGAGAAGGTCAGTTCATCATTCTGAAGATTATTCTTTCCCACATACATGTGATATCCGTCGCTGGAAATGTAGTGTAAGGGCTTGCTGGTGAGCTTCACTTTTTTCTTGGTAAATTTTCTTCTGATGTATCCGCTTTGCATCAATTCCTCTTTAATCTGCGCTAAGTCGGCTTCGTTCATGGCGATATCCAAAGCGTTGCTGATGGATTCCAGATATTGAATATCGCCAGCGGTCTCTTGTATCAATTCTGTAAGGGCTTCAAAAGTCCGTTTCTGCTTATTATATTTTGCAAAATATTTCTGAGAATTTTCCAGGGGCGTCATAGTTGGGTCAAGGGGGATGGTAATCTCCTGGTCTGTGTAATAATTCAGGGCGGTCAATTCCTTTGCGCCTGCGGGGAGGCTGTATCCATAGATATTAATCAGCTCGCCGTAGACCTTGTACTTGTCCCGATTTTCCGTGTCTTTAAGCTGTTTTGACTGCAAGTCGTATTTTTTGCGGTTACGTTCTAAGGAAATCTGTACCACATGGCGCAGGTCTGTGCTTTTCTGACGGATTCGCGTCAGCGTGTTTTTGGTGGCGTAATAGGTCTTAAGCACCTGGGAAATAGAATCAAACTCCTTTAAGGTATATTGGGTAAAATGGGATAATGGGATGGCGGAAAATTCCTTCGGCCCGTTTTTATCATAGTAAATCCCAGGTTTGAAGCTGCCAAGCTTTACATTTTCCATATAGTAAGAAAACTGCCGGTAGAGATGTGCAAGCATATCGTAAGTCAGATCCCTGGCGGTCATATTGGATTCAATTCCTGCAAGAGAGCAGATTTCCTCCGCTGCCAAAGGGCTTAAGCCTGTGAAGCTGGTATAGATGGCTTTGCCAAGGAAAGAGGGCTTCTCCTTAAGTGCCTTAACAAAGTCCTCCTGGGCGGCGGTCAGGGGATTAAGCTTTGCCATGGTATCCGGTATAAAATAATCCCGTCCGGGAAGCACCTCTCGGACAGAGCTCATCTGTGCATTGACATGCTTGATACTGTCAATGATCCTGTCCTTATCGTCACAGAAAATGATGTTGCTGTGTTTTCCCATGATTTCGATGATTAATTTCTTCCTGCACAGATCTCCAAGTTCATCCAGATGCTCAATGTCCAGATGAATAATGCGCTCAAGCCCAGGCTGCGAGACTTTTGTGATACGCCCGTTCCCGATATGCTTGCGAAGCAGCATACAGAAGTTGGGGGCGGTCATAGGGCTTGGTTTATTCTCGTCCGTCAGATATATCAAAGGAAGGGACGCGCTGGCAGAAATATAGAGCCGGTATGCCCCGTCAGATGTCTTGATGGTAAGCAAAAGCTCGTCCGTCTCCGGCTGTGCGATTTTGGTAATCCGCCCGCCTGCCAGAGTGTCTCCAAGCTCTTTTGCTACCGCTGCAACTGTAATTCCGTCAAATGCCATAGTCTGAAAATCTCCTTTCTTAAATGTCACTGTTATATATACAATGTTCACAGCATTACTTCTTTATTTCCTCCATACCGCAATAGTATAACATGGTTGACTCATTTTGCCAAATGCCTTATAATGAATGAGGTAATAAATTTGAATATAAGAATAGAGGTTCATATCATGATAAACAGTATGACAGGCTTTGGACGCTGTGAGAGTTCGGACGGGGACCGGAGGTTTACCGTCGAGATGAAGGGTGTGAATCACCGTTATCTGGATGTGAATATCCGTATGCCTAAGAAATTGAATTTATTCGAGACTGCGATCCGTAATCTTTTGAAGCAGAGTATCCAGAGGGGGAAGGTTGATATTTTTATCACCTACGAGGATTTATCTGAGAATCAGGCGTCTTTGAAGTACAATGAACAGTTGGCAGGCGAGTACCTTGCCTATTTCCGGCAGATGGAGGAGAAGTTTTCTTTAGGAAACGACATTCGGGTTTCCACTCTTTTGCGGTGTCCGGAGGTGCTCACCATGGAAGAACAGACCATGGACGAGGAGGAGTTGTGGAACGGGCTTAAGAAGGCGCTTAATGGTGCGATCTTGCAGTTTGTGGAGACAAGGGCGCAGGAGGGAACCAATCTTAAAGAGGATATCCTTAAGAAGCTTGACGGGATGCTGACACTGGTGGATTATATCGAGGAACGGTCACCCCAGATTGTGGCGGAGTACAGAGAGAAGTTAGAGAATAAGGTTCGTGAGCTGCTTTCGGATACTCAGATGGAGGAGGGCAGGATTGCCGCCGAGGTAGTCATATTTGCGGACAAGATCTGTACGGATGAGGAGATTGTAAGGCTTAGAAGCCACGTTGTACATATGAAGGAAACCTTGCAGTCTGAGGAAAGCGGTATTGGACGCAAGTTAGATTTTATTGCGCAGGAGATGAACCGGGAAGCCAACACCATTCTTTCCAAGGCAAATGACCTGGAGGTTTCCAATGCAGGGATTGATTTAAAGACAGAGATTGAGAAGGTAAGAGAGCAGATTCAGAATATTGAGTAGAGGTAGAGAGGACAAGTTCATGAGCGAGAGAGGGATTTTAATCGTGGTGTCCGGATTTTCCGGCGCCGGCAAGGGTACGGTCATGAAAGAGATCATGAGACGGTATGATAATTATGCTCTTTCGATTTCCGCTACAACCAGGAAGCCAAGGACGGGCGAGGAGGACGGACGGGAATATTTTTTTAAATCCGTTGAAGAATTTGAAAAAATGATTGCGAAAGATGAACTGATAGAGTATGCTAGGTATGTGGACAATTACTATGGAACGCCCAGAGGCTATGTGGAGGACCAGTTGGACGCAGGGAAGGATGTAATCCTGGAGATTGAGATCCAGGGCGCCCTTAAGGTGAAGGAGAAGTTTCCCAAGGTCCTGCTTTTGTTCGTGACTCCGCCTACGGCGAAGGAGTTGAGGTCGCGCCTTGAGGGGCGGGGAACCGAGACGAAGGACGTGATTGATTTCCGCATGAATCGGGCGAAGGAGGAAGCCGAAGGAATGAATCAGTACGATTACCTGATCGTCAATGATGTGCTTGAGGAATGTGTGGAGCAGGTTCATCAGATCATTCAGGGAGAGCACAGAAGAAGTTACCGCAATAAGGCGTTTATAGAGCATATGAAGGAAGAACTGAAAGGAGAATAGTGTATGCTGCACCCATCTTACACAGATTTAATGAAGGTAGTGAATAAGGATGTAGAGGAGGGCGAGACTAAGATTGTCAACAGCCGGTATTCCATCGTTATGGCGACTGCAAAGAGGGCGAGAGAGATCATTGACGGTAATATGCCGCTGGTGCCGGTGAAGAACGGCGAGAAGCCGTTGTCGGTTGCTATCGACGAGCTGAACCAGGCCAAGATTAAGGTTGCCGCCGAGGAGGAACGAACCGAAACGAAGGCTTCGGAGGCAGAGGATATACAGAGAGCGAAGGAATTAAGTGTGCCGGAGGAAGTTATAGAGTAATCGAAAATATTTGACGAACTTTCTGGAAGTGATGAGGGGCTATCGGAAAATGACATTTTCACACAATATATAGACATTTTCTGCCAAGAAGGATGGTATATATTGTAGAGATACGGCATTTTCCGACAGCCCTTTCTTTCCATAGCATATAGGGAGGGCTTGTATGAATATACTATTTATTTCTCTGGGGTGTGACAAGAACCTGGTGGATTCAGAGGTCATGTTGGGGCTTTTGGATGCAAAGGGATATCAGATTGTGGACGATGAGGCTTTGGCGGAGGTCATTGTAGTCAATACCTGCTGCTTTATCCATGACGCAAAGGAGGAGAGTATCCAGACCATTCTGGAGATGGCGGAATATAAAGAGACTGGAAGGCTTAAGGCTTTGATTGTAACCGGATGTCTTGCACAGCGGTATCAGCAGGAGATTCAAAAGGAGATTCCGGAGGTGGATGCAGTCCTTGGAACAACCTCCTATGACCGGATCGTCCAGACGGTGGAGGAGGCTCTTTTGGGAAAGGGGCATATGGAGATTGGTGCTCTTGACGTTCTTCCTGCGGTGGAGGAAAAGCGGCTGGTGACCACAGGCGGGCATTACGCCTATCTGAAAATCGCGGAAGGGTGCGATAAGCGCTGTACCTACTGTATTATTCCTAAGCTTCGCGGGAATTATAGAAGCGTACCCATGGAGAGGCTTTTAAAGGAGGCAAAAGACCTTGCAGGCCAGGGAGTAAAAGAGTTAATCCTGGTGGCTCAGGAAATCACTCTCTACGGAAAAGACCTCTATGGAGAGAAGTCGCTTCACAGGCTTTTGCGGAAGTTATGTAAGGTGGAAGGAATCCGATGGATACGCCTTTTATACTGCTATCCGGAGGAGGTGGACGACGAGCTGATTCAGGTAATAAAAGAAGAAAAAAAGATCTGTCATTATCTGGATCTCCCCATCCAGCATGCCAGCGACGAGATTTTGAAGAAGATGGGAAGGCGTACCTCAAAAGCTCAGCTTAAGGAGATTGTAACTAAGCTCAGGGACGAGATTCCGGATATTGCCATCCGTACCACGCTGATTACCGGTTTCCCAGGGGAGACGAACGAGCAGCACGATGAGCTTAAGGAGTTCGTAGATGAGATGGAGTTTGACCGTCTGGGCGTATTTACCTATTCGCCGGAGGAGGATACGCCGGCTGCGGATATGCCGGACCAGGTGGCAGAGGAGGTCAAGGAGGAACGGCAGGCAGAGCTTATGGAGTTACAGCAGGAGATCGCGTTTGACCAGGCAGAAGACATGATTGGGCGGGAGGTGCTGGTGCTGATCGAGGGCAAGGTGGCGGATGAGGATGCCTATGTGGGGAGGACTTACCGAGACGCCCCGAATGTGGACGGGCTGATTTTCGTCCAGACAGAGGAGGAATTGGTGACCGGAGACTTTGCGAGAGTGAGAGTGACCGGCGCTTTGGATTATGATTTGATAGGAGAGTTGATCGTATGAATTTACCAAATAAACTGACGGTGCT
>CAJUBG010000096.1 GCA_910584575.1 uncultured Dorea sp. | reverse complement strand
GTCCAAATAAGTGTACCTTTTTAAACAGTTCGCCGGCATGTTTAATTATAGATGTACTTATGTTCTCCCGGATGCTTCTTTAACGAAAAGAATTAATAAATATGCAGGAAAAAGGAATTTCCTGGCACAAATTCAAGGAGGAAAAACTATGAGAATCCAACATAATATTACAGCTTTAAATTCACACAGAAATTTAACAAACAATAATTCTTCTTTAACAAAGAACTTGGAGAAACTGTCATCTGGTTACAGAATTAACCGCGCTGGTGACGATGCTGCCGGACTTGCTATTTCTGAAAAAATGCGTGCTCAGATCACTGGTTTGCAGACAGCTCAGAAGAATGCGGAAGATGGTGTATCTCTTGTACAGACAGCAGAAGGTGCTCTGACAGAAGTTCACTCCATGCTGAATCGTATGGTTGAGTTGGCTACACAGTCTGCCAACGGAACCTATTCTTCTACAAACCGTACTGAGATGCAGAAGGAAATTACAGCGTTAAAGAATGAGATTGACCGAATCAGTAATACCGCTAACTTCAATGGTACAACATTGTTCAAAGGATTTACCTCAAAGGCAGTTGCTATTCATGCCGGTGAGACCTCATCTCCAAACAACCAGATCAAGATTACTTTGAAGCAGATGAGTTCAACTGGAATCGGTGATACCAATACAGGTGTTACAGGTGTTGATATTTCAACTCAGACAGGCGCTACAGCCGCAATCAATACAATAAATGATGCTATTGATGCAGTATCATCTTTACGTTCCGACTTCGGTGCATTACAGAACCGTCTGGAGCACACCATCAACAACTTAGGTGTTCAGACAGAGAACTTATCCGCTGCTGAGTCCCGTATCCGTGACGTTGATATGGCTAAGGAAATGATGGCTTACACCAAGAACAACATTCTAGTTCAGGCTTCTCAGGCTATGCTTGCCCAGGCTAACCAGGTACCACAGGGAGTTCTTCAGTTGTTACAGTAATTTCAAATTAATTATTATAGAAAGCGCCGGTCCATTGGATGGGCGCTTTCTTTTGCCCCACAGGAGGATTATTAACCTTATGGATATCTTACTTACCATCTCACTTCTTGCTTCAAACCGCAGGGAATCCCTGGAGCGCTGCCTGGATTCCTTAAAACCGCTTCTTACGAAACTTCCATGCGAATTAATTATTATATTTACCGGAACAGACAAAAAGATCCGGGAAACTGCTGAAAGGTATACGCCTCAAGTCATAACCTTTGAATGGTGTGATGATTTTTCTGCCGCCAGAAATATCGGCTTAAAGGCTGCACATGGGGAGTGGTTTCTGTACATCGACGATGATGAATGGTTTGATGACGCAGAGGAAATCTGTCAGTTCTTTCTAAGCGGGGAATATAGGCAGTTTCAATGCGCCCATTATATACAGCGGAATTATCAGAACTGGAACGGGACAAAATATTCTGACTTTTCAGCTTTCCGGATGGTACGAAGGTATCCGGAAAGTCATTTTGTGGGCGCAATCCATGAGGAATTAGTCCCGCGTATAGAGCCATGTAAATATTTTCAAGCTTACGTCCATCATTATGGTTATGTGAAGAATTCTGAGAATGAAAACATTTCCAAAACATCCCGAAATATTCCCATGCTTTTACAAGCCATTGAGAATCAGCCAACGCAGGTGAAAAATTATATTCAGCTTTCCAAAGAGTTTGACTTGGCGGGGGATTGGAAATTGGCAGAGGAATACTGCCGGAAAGGGCTCTATGTCTGCCGTGATTCAGAATACTCGTATTCGGCAGGATGGCTTAAGGCTTATCTTTCCTATCTTGTTTCTAAAAAACCCGGAAATGTAGCGGCAATTTCAGAGCTTGAAACAATTCTAACACAGGAAGCACCAACGGAGTTGATTTGTCTGGTGATTTACCAGCAGATTATTCATTTGTGTGCAGAAGGAAAAGAACCGGAGAAGGCAGTATGGTATGGGCACAAATTTGAAAAGTTACTGAAAAAGATGGACGAAAACGAAAATCTATGGGAACAGCAAGCCTATGGTGAGTTTAGCGAGCATTATATTAAAAGTCCGGAGCACCTTTACAACACACGAATGGATTGTGCTGCCTGTGCACTGGCAATACAGGATTGGAAGGACGCTGTATATTTTATGAAGCTCTTTCCCTGGGAAACAGAGGATATCCTGCAGCGGTATTATTCTATTTTTGAAAAATGGAACAAGGCATATTCCGAGTCTTTTAATGACATGCTTCTTGAGATATTGGAAGATATCATGAATGACTCCGGTATATCCTGTCATTTTGATGTTAATGAATCTTCCGGTGTATCCGTTCCTATCTATCTGCTGTTACAAAAAGCATTAACATACCTTAACAAAGGCCAGAAAAACAAAGGGCTGGACCTGTTTATATACTGCACAATGCATACGGATGATGGGTATTTACGACAACTGTTGCTTAAGGAAGCCATTTACCATCAAATCAGCGTGATTCCGCTAGCGGCACAGATGGCTTTGGATACCTGGAATGATCTTTCAGGAAAAGTGGTGAAGGAACTGCCATTTTCCCTGAATGGACGCCTTCAAGTATGTGTAAAGGAGATTGAAACGCGTTATCCACTCCATAGTCTCTGCTTGAAAAAACAGATGCTAGAGCAAAAGTTATCTAAGGGCTTCCCTCTGTGGGATGAGCTTACAGAAGGTTTAGAAGATTATTGCCTATGTATCACACAATTCTATAACTACCTTTACCGTGAAGAATGGTTAGAGCAAGAAAACAGCGTATTTCTTCCTGCCGAATATCGTTTTTCCAGAGTCGTCTTAGCAGCATTAGAAGCTCTGAAGCAAGAGAAGATACCGGAGGCTGTCAGCCTGTTTGGTGATGCTTTTCATATTAATCCAGATATGTCTGGGGTGATTACAGAGTTAATCAGGCAGACTGTACGCAGGCTTGACAATCCGGCTTTGCAGGCGGGGACGGAATTTTTGCAGCTTGCCAGTCAGATGAAAGAGACGCTGCGTACCCTGCTGTATGCCAACCAAATGGAACCGGCTGCCGAAATTTTGAACCAGCTTCTTCCTATCATACCGGAAGACCTGGAATTGATTTGGATACGTCAAGAATTCATAAGGAGGACAAGGTCATGAATATACAGCTTTCTATCTCCATGTTAGTGTCAGACCGAATGGAGACCCTGGGGAAATGTCTTGCATCTTTGAAACCGCTTCTCATGGAATTGGACAGCGAACTGATTGTTGTTTTTACTGGAAAAAATGAAGAAACGTTGGAGCTGGTACAGCAATATACGCCGCAGATCATTCCATTTACCTGGTGTGACGACTTCTCAAAGGCCAGAAATGCCGGATTGAAGGAAGCGAAAGGGGAATGGTTTCTGTATCTGGATGACGATGAATGGTTTGAGGATACAAGTGAAATTATTCAGTTTTTTAAGAGTGGGGAATATAAGCTCTACCAGTCTGCATTTTATATTCAGCACAATTATCTGGATTTTGAGGGTAAACGTTTTTCCGATGGAGATGTAGGGAGGATGTGCCGATTGACACCAGAAACGGAATTCATATTTCCCATTCACGAAAATCTTATTCCGTTTTTCGAGCCATGTAAAAAACTTACAGCATTTGTGCATCATTTTGGCTATGCAAGGAAAGAAACTTATGATCGGAAAGATACCAAGACCAGCAGGAATCTTCCGCCTCTTTTGGAAATGTACGAAAAAAATCCGGATTCGCCTCAATGTTGTATGCAGATTTCTCAGGAATACAAAAGTGTGGGAGAATATGATAAAGCAGTCGAATACTGCCGGAAAGGGCTTTCATTGGCACGAAAAGACGAACTAATCTATAATTATGAGCTATGGTTACAAGTGAATCTTCCACTGCTAATTTCTTATACCGGTGATCTGAAGCTTGCGTTGGAAGAAGGGGAACGTATGCTTAAACATCCTCGGACTCTGGAAGCAGGTTCCCTTCATCTGAGCATAACACTTACGGCCTTATGCCTAAAATTGAAGAAATATCGGAAAGGCTTGCGTTATGTTCGTCTGTATCACGAAAAGCTATTGTATCTTCTAAAGCATCCTGAAAAAGCCGTACTGCAAAGGGCGCCGGGAATTACTTTAGAAAGCGCCAAGAAAGAAACGGTTCCTGTATATATGGACGGACTGTTTTTTGCGGCAGAAGATAAAGATTTTCAGACGGCAAAACAGATTCTTTCCTGGATGCCCTGGGAGGATGAAAACAAGATGATGCCTCATTATCCGCGGTTGGAGGAATGGAAAAATACTTTTGAAAATCAAAAGGATGCTATCCTGAGAGAGTATGAACGTCTGAATACATCAAATTCATACATATGTATTCAAAAGGTGCTTTTTGATGAGAAACAAAAACGAATGCAAAAGGCAGAGGTATTATGGAGGGAATGTACTGGCAACTGCCCGCCTGGGTTCCAGTGGGAATTGATTGAGATTGCTGTGCGTAATCATTTTTCATTAGAACCATTACTTGATCAGATGTCTCCGGAGACATGGAATGAATATACAGAAACGGTAACGGAACGCAAGGAATGGGCAGAAATGGAGGAATTTTATCAGAGGATTACGCCGTTATTAGAGGCGCGTCCGTTTTACAAAAGGAAGCTGGAACAATGTTTTCTGGAGAAGCTGCTGACAAGGGGGATGCTTGAGCCGTCTAGATTAGTTGAGTTGTTGAAGCAATATTGTGCAAGTGTCTGTACCGATGCATTATCAGTATACAAGGAGGAGGCGCTTGCTGAACCAGAGGCTTTTTCCCTTCCGACCAGATATCGATTTGCGGCGCCTCTCAAAGAGGCTTTGAGACTCATAGAGGCCGGAAATCTTATTGAGAGTTTTCCGTTTTTAAAAGATGCTCTACATATTTATCCGAAGATGTCAGGAACAGTGGGACAGTTGCTACGGTATTTGGAGGAAGAGATAGAATCTCCAAAGCAGGCTATACCGGAGGAGTTTATGGTACTTGGAGAGCAAGTAAAACAAGTTCTCCGAGGTCTGATAGCTGCGGGACAATGGGACGAGGCGTATGGAGTCATGGGACAGTTGTTATCACTTCTGCCGGATGATCTTGAGGTCCTGCGGATGAAACAGGCGATTTTACGACAGGAGGTTCGAGGATGAGAATCATTTTGTTTTACTCAGCAACAGAGTCATTTAATTTTTTCTCTGACCAATTGGCAAAGGAATTGCAGATAAGAGGCCATGAGGTATTCATCCTAAATCTAATGCTTTTTCAGTCGAAAGACAAACAACCTTTAGAGGAGTTTTTAGAATTTGTTTCCCAAAAAGTAGATGCTGCAATCTGCTTTGACGGTTTGGGTGCAAGAGACGATATCTTTATTGAATTGTGGGATTCCTGGCAGACAGTCGTTGTAGATATCCTGATGGATCCACCTTTACGGTTTCATCCTACATTTGAAAAACATCCTTGTAATTACCGATTGTTTTGTTGCGATAAAGACCACGTAGAGTATGTAAAGCGATATTTTGGTAAAGAGGTGCCTTTTGTAGAGTTCATGCCTCATGTGGGTGTTATACCAGAAGAAGATATTCCTGTTATTCCCTATAAAAATAAAAAATATGATATCTTGTTTTCCGGAACATATTACCGACCCCAAAATATGTTTTCAAAACTGGAGGAAATGTTTGCGAAAGATACACCAATTTATGATATTTATCTCTATGTGTTTGACTATCTTGTAGAGGATAGCAACCTGACAGTAGAACAAGCTATGTTAAAGGCAATTGAAGGATTGGGGTTAAGCGGTTCGATAGATGAAAAGCTCTTGAAAACCTTACTGGGATGTTCGGAGCCGGTGGACTGGGCAATCCGTATGTATCAGCGGGAACGAGTGGTGAAGGTGCTTGCTAATGCTGGATTTGATGTCTACCTTCTTGGACGGGGGTGGGAAAACCATGACTGCAGCGGGTATCCGAATGTACATCGGATTGACGGGCGTATTCCATACAAGGAAACATTGTCCTATATGGCGGACGCAAAGATTAACCTGAATGTATTTCCGTGGTTTAAAGCTGGAACTCACGACAGGATATTCAACACATTGCTGCAACATTCACTTCCTTTGACTGATTCGAGCAGATGGATAACAGAGAATTTTATAGACGGTGAGGATATTGCTCTTTATGATTTGAAACAGCTAGGGCAGCTTCCGGCAATTACGGATTGGCTGCTTCAAAATCATGAATCTGCGGAGAATATGATTCAAAAAGGGTATGAGAAGGTTCGGCGTAATTTTACATGGAGTAATTGCGTGGATTGGATTTTGAAAGCTATCGCATAGAAATGCTTTTAAGAAATTTATTGTGGGGGCAATGATGCATATGTGTTACTGCCTCCTCTATGTCGGACTATATATTTCCTGACAGCCCTATCTGTTACATACATTTCTTGTAATAATGTATTTTATGTCGATTTTTTCCCGTTCTTTGATACTATGGCCTCATTCTCAGTTAAGTCTATATTTAAATAACAAATGTATTCCTATCCTGTCTACTATTTTTAACCTAAATGGACAGTTCGCCGGCAGGTCTGATCAGGAACATATGTTTTGATTTTAAATTTATGTAGGGAAAAGGAACTCTCTGACACAAGTTCAAGGAGGAAAAACTATAAGAATCCAACATAATATTACGGCTTTAAATCCACATAGAAATTTAACAAACACTAATTCCGTATTAACAAAGAACCTGAAAAAATTATCATCTGGCTATAGAATTAACCGCGCTGGCGACGACGCTGCCGAACTTGCTATTTCCGAGAAGATGTGTGCCCAGATTACAGGTCTTAAAGACTAATCAGAAGATTGCCAACGACGGTATTTTTCTTGTACAGACAACAGAAGGTACTCTGACAGAGGTTCATTCCATGCTGAATCGTATGGTTAAGCCGACTACACATTCTGCAACAAGTACTTATTCCAGTGCTAACCGTGCTGAGATACAGAAAGAAATCAAGGCTATGCAGTCCAAGATTGACAGAAGCAGTAAGACTTCTAACTATAATGGAACCACATTGTTCAGTAACTTTACAGCCGCTAATGGAACTAGCAATGTAACAATTACTGTTCCGACGCAGCAAAGTTTTAAACCATGACTGGAAGCATTCTTCGGAGAGAGAAGCTCAAACGCTATATACTCATAGATTCCTCTCAGATCTGCTTCTGCTTGAACAGAAATCTCTATCGTATAAATCATAAGCCATAATCTCTGCGAATATCAGCAAATACATTGTTAGCTGACTTCGTCCTTCCTTCCAATATATCTACATATCCTTTTGCAAGCTCTGATTCCAGTTCATCCTTTGTAAGCGAATCAATTACAACAGGTTTTGCCATTGGCAACTTTACATCAAATGGAAGTCCCTTTTGAAGAATAATTTGTTTGTAAAACATATTGATTGCATTAGAAACTGAAATACCCAGAGCTGTCAAAATTCCCTCTGCTTGTTCTTTTACATCTGGCTCAATTCTTGCATATAAATTTGCTGTTTTAGAAGGCATAAAGAAACCTCCTCTCAAATTGAAAAATCTTTTTTCTATTATACGTTTTTGTAGGGATAAAAGCAATACAATTATAAAAATTAGACTCAAATAATGCAACAACGTGTACTTTTCTGGACAGTTCGCCGGCAGGTCCGGACGGTATATTTTTTGCACTCCCGAACGCTTCACTTTTATAAAAAAATAATGAATAATTATACAGGGAAAAGGATGTCCCTGACGAATTTCAAGGAGGAAAAACTATGAGAATCCAACATAATATTACAGCTTTAAATTCACACAG
>CAJUBG010000095.1 GCA_910584575.1 uncultured Dorea sp. | reverse complement strand
TGGAGGAATGATTTATGGCAAAAGTAATTCGTACAATCGGAGTATTAACCAGTGGTGGCGATGCGCCAGGAATGAATGCGGCAATACGTGCCGTGGTTCGTACGGGACTTGGCAAGGGCCTGAGAGTCAGAGGAATCAGGAAGGGTTATCAGGGACTTCTGGACGAGGAGATTATTGACTTGTCTGCGAGAGATGTTTCTGATACGATTCAGCGCGGAGGAACGATTCTTCAGACGGCGCGGTGTGAGGAGATGCGTACAGAGGAGGGACAGCAGAAGGCGGCTGCGATTCTGAAGAAGTATGGAGTTGACGGACTTGTGGTAATCGGCGGAGACGGTTCATTTGCCGGTGCCCAGGCGTTGGCGAATCTTGGAATCAACACCATCGGAGTTCCGGGAACCATTGACCTTGACATTGCCTGTACCGAGTATACCATCGGGTTCGATACCGCAGTTAATACGGCGATGGAGGCTATCGATAAAGTACGTGATACGTCTACTTCCCATGAGAGATGCTCTATCATTGAAGTAATGGGTAGAGACGCAGGCTATCTGGCTCTGTGGTGCGGAATTGCCAATGGTGCAGAGCGTATCCTGCTGCCGGAGGAGCATGGTTATGACGAAGGCGCTATCGTAGCTGATATTCAGGAGTGCAGGAAGCGCGGTAAGAAGAATTACATTATCATCAATGCAGAAGGTATCGGAGGCTCTATCGAGATGGCGGAGAGGATTGAGGAGGCCACAGGTATGGAGACCCGTGCGACGATTATCGGACACATGCAGCGTGGTGGAAGCCCGACCTGTAAGGACAGGGTTTATGCGTCCATCATGGGTGCTATGGCAGTTAATCTTCTGATTGAAGGTAAGACGAACCGTGTTGTGGGATATAAGCATGGACAGTATGTGGACTTCGATATTAATGAGGCTCTTGGCATGCAGAAAGGGATTCCGGTTTATCAGTACGAGATTGCGAAGGATTTGGCTTTATAGTACACTGGTGTGTAGTAAGGAGGGGATGAACCCCTCCTTATCTTTTAAATAATTACGTCAAAAATCCGTTTTCCTTTATAAGTAATCCAATGCATCTGCTGTTTTTTTTGTTTACGAAAATCAAAAGTCAATAGATATCCCTTTTCGGCATGATTGCTTTCAAGGTATTCGTATAGCTGTTCATATGCATCCTCATGCTTTTTTAATCCATACCATCGTTTTAATTCCAGGATATATTGTTCAGTCCCATAGTCAACCACAAGATCCATCCGCCGTTCGGTATTGGTGCGGGATTCTATGTGGTAGAAGCCCTTTCCGTTAATCAGAGGACGCAGATAAGTGAGAAAAAGAATCCTGCCGTTTTCCTCCAAAAATTTTCTGTTTTTTATATTTTCATAAAGTTCTGCATAATGGCGGGAAAATGTTTCCAGTACATATTCCATGCAAAACAGACCGCCCTGTATCACATCTTCGGATAAGACGCCTGTGATTTTTACCTGCTTTTTATCCTCCTGATTTCTGGAAATAAAATAATTGGCAATTTTTATCTCGAATAAGCGGTTATCAATTACCGCCCGCCCGCCGTCATTTCGGATGAATCCAAAAGTTGCCGCCAAATCTACCGTTGCATTGGTCCGTTCAAAATGCTTCTCTTGTCCTAAAATCAAAAGCTCATACATAAATGACCGCAATTCCTCATTGTTTTCCAGGTGATGGGAGATGTCGTCAAAAAGCGTATTTTTTTCCATCAAAATGTTTTTGACTGACATTTGAATTCCTGTGTTGTCCCAGGTTAAGCCGTTTTCATCAATTTCCTGGCAGATTCTACTTACAAGGAAGGGATAGCCTCTGGTATAGTCCCAGATTTGGGTCGCTGTGCACAGGATGTCCATTCCGGTATGATGCTCAGTCTCATATTCTGAAAGCATAGAGCTGATTTCACGGACAGAAAAGGACATATCAATATCAAAATTTGCCGCAATATTCCATGGAGAGTTATATTTTACATCACCTTTTGCTGTTGAGTGATATCCTCTCTCTATCATACGAAGCTTCATATTCTTGATATCGTAGACCCCGGCAAGGATTACGCTAAAAAAAGTAAAGTCCTCTTTTGCCTTTCTTGCCAGATATTTTTCACGAAGCATACCAAGAAAATGCAGAAATACCTGATTATCCGAAGCCTGGTCTACCTCGTCGATTAGCAGCACGACTTTACGGTTCATACAGAAATCCGTGATTTTTTCGGACAGCCGTAAGAAGTTGACCGTATCTTTAGAATAGCTGGTCCACTGCAGAATGTCTTTGGGGGTTGCTGATGTGAAACGGAGACTTTTTCCAAAAAGTTCGTCAAATCCGAGGCAGAACTTGGCTTCGTCCTCAAAAATAGTCCCGCCAATCCCTTCAAAACTGATTCTGGATACAATGTAATCAGCGTTTAAACTTAGCTTTAGCGCCTGCAGGGTGGTGGTTTTTCCGTATTGTCTGGCGCGGTTGATTGTAAAATATTCCTCCATATCCACCATCTTCCGGATTTGTCTTACTTTATTCGAGATATCAGCCATATAATCCTTGTCTGGTGTGCATAAACCAGTTACATTAAAATGTCTCATTCCAGTCACCTCCCCGAATACGTTTCGTTTATTATACTATAAAGGGACTTTTATGGGAAGAATGAAATAAAACAATCTGTGACAGGATTCCCTCATTTTATGACAAAGTGATTGGCATAGAGTCTTATTTCTGATATTCTGAAAGAATAATTCCAGTTTATAAATAGTGTGGTGGTTATGATGTTAGAAATTGCAGTCTGCGACGACGAGCCGGTTATGCGAAAAGAGCTTTCGGCGCATTTTTCAAGCTATATGGCAAAAAAGGACATGGCTTATCGAATCAGCAGCTTTGAAAACGGGAAGCAACTCCTTGAAAGCGGATGCGAATTTGACTTGATTTTTCTGGATATCCAGATGGAAAAGCCGGATGGAATGGAGACGGCAAGAAGGCTTAGACAGCAGGGGAAGCACAGCCATTTAGTTTTTGTGACTGTATTAAAAGAATACGTTTTCGAGGCGTTTGAGGTGGAAGCCTGCGACTATCTGCTCAAACCGCTGGATGCAGGGCATTTCAGACGGACGCTTGACAGGGTGTTTCATTATATCAGACAAAAGCCGGAAGAAAGGCTTTTAGTACAGCGGGGAGGCCAGACCCAGGTGGTTTTGCTGTCCGAGTGTGTGTACTGCGAGGTTCAGGGACGGAAAATCTATATTCATCAAAAAAACGGAGAAGTAATCGATTATTATAACAGAATGGAGAAGCTGAAATGCCATGTGGACGGACGTTTTTTTCAGTGTCACAGGAGTTATCTGGTCAATCTCGATTATGTTCAGGGATGTGGGGAGGGGCAGGTGGTACTGCGCCATGGAGAGAAAATCCCCGTGTCCAGACTGCGGGAGAGGGAGTTGACTCAGGCGCTTCTTCGGCACATGAAGGAGAGAAGGGATGACTGAGAAGCATAAATAATACACTGGTTATGGAGGTCAAATATGGATTGGTTCAGTTTTCTTCTCGTTGTCTTTACTCTTGCCGGATTAAGTGTTGTGCATATTGTTTTTGCCGCCCGTATTACCGGAAAAAAGTGGAAGCCCTGGCAGCTTGTCCTGTATTTTTTTATGCTCTGCCTGATTCAGAAGATTTCCGGTATACTGAATTATCTTGATTTCATCCCTATCTGCGAAGAAATCCTGGCATTATATGTGATAAGCCGATGGACTTTTGGAAATCCGCGGTCAGTATCCTGGGTATTATCCATTCTTGCTGTTTATGTCACACAGCTTTCTTTTGGAATCATGAATTCTGTGGAGCTCATACTGCTTTTGCCTTCTATCAGGGGAACGCGGTTATATTTGTTTATCATCCTGGCAACCATGATTACGTTTGTCTTAAGCGCCTGCTGTTATGGGTTTATTCTTAAATTTTTATCTCTGGAAGAAGAAGGCCCTTATATCTGGATTTTGTTGTTATCTGGTCTGTTCTCCTGTGCGGCAGAGCTTTATATTATGGAAAATGCATATACGTATGTGAATTCGCCGGAGACAGGTGAACATCTGTTATTGCTGTTGCTGCAGGTTTTGGGGCTATGCGCCCTGTGCTGTACCCTGTATGCATATGGAAGGGCGTGTTCTGAGCTTAAGGCCAGGCTTGAGCTTGCTTCTTTGTCTCAGGCGGCGCAGGCTCAGAAAACCTATATTGCACAGGCGCAGATGCGGTATGAGAAAACACGGGCGTTTCGCCATGATATCAAGAATCATTTATCAGTATTGAGCAGCCTGATGAATACAGGCCAGATTGAGAGAGTGAAGGAGTATCTGAAAAAACTGGAAAACAAAACAGCCGCGCTGTCATTTCCGTATCAGACCGGCAATCCGGTGGTAGACGTGTTGTTAGGGGAGAAGATGGAATTGGCGGAGGTAAAGGGGATTGAGACGGAAGTTTCCGTTATATTGCCAAAGACCTGCGGGATTGATGATTTTGATTTATGTGTGATATTTGCAAATGCACTGGATAATGCCCTTGAGGCGTGTATTGCCGCTTCGGATATAGAAAAAAGAATCACTGTGAGAGGAGAACGTCAGGGAGATTATTACATGTTGGAATTTGATAACACCTGTGTTATAGGAACGACGGCAGTAATAGGAACAGGTCTTTCAAATATAAGGGCAGTTGCGGAGAAGTATCACGGCGCAATGCTGACGGAGAGCGACGGTCAGTGGTTTCGTCTCAATGTACTGCTGAATCTGTCAGGAATGCATTTCAATACATCAAAATAACAGCTCAAGCCAAATCCATTGAAATCCTGTGGGAAGGGATTAAAATGGAATTGTAGGCAGATGAGTTGAAATGATGTACTAAATATCTTGACTCGTTGAGAAGTAGTTAAGCTGTGGACATTTAACTTTTCTTGGCGAGGCAGGATATTGGTACGAAGGGTCAGGAGGGAGATTATGGGACCAATTTCGAGATTGAGTGCAAGGCAGACAGATCCTTATCAGGCATGGAGAGAAAGACTGGAAAAGAAGGCTGCCGAGAAGGAGGCCGGTTCTGCGAAGGAAGCCAAGAATACTCCGATGCGGCGTGCGAGGGACGAATATGTTCCGGAGGAGGACAAAACTCCGGAAACGGATAAAACTCCGGAAAAAAGTAAGGAATCAGATAAGGCTTCAAAGCAGGCAGAGGGAAAGAAGCCACAGATGTGCAAAGCCAGTACAGATAAGGTTGACCGTGAGATTGAGAAGTTAAAGAAACGAAAAAAAGAACTGGAAGGCCAGCTTCGGACGGAACAAGACGAAACGAGGCGCCAAAGTTTGGAAAGTGAGCTTGCGCAGGTGGAAAGAGAACTGAGCCAGAAGGATAACGACGCATACAGGCGTCAGCATACTGTATTTACGAAGATGTAAATGTGGTGTATAATATGTTCAGCGGTGGAGAGGAGGGTAAATGGATATGGCGGAATTAACATCTATGATGAATATTGGGAAAGAGATGGCGAGGAAGCTGACGGCAGTTGGAATTGATTCGGCTGAGAAGCTACTCGAAGCGGGTTCTCAACAGGCATTTTTGAAGCTGAAAGGAATGTATCCCCAAGTTTGCCTGGTGCATCTCTACGCGTTGGAGGGGGCGGTTGAGAATGTTGAGTTCAATAGCCTTTCAGAGAGAAAGAAAAAAGAATTGAAGGAATTCAGCGATTTTTTAAAGTGTTAATAGGTATGAAGGAGTTTCATGCTGTAAATAAAGACCTGTTGTTTGACAAAATGTTTGCAAACGACAGGTCTTTCTGGTGAAAATATATTAAATAATAGGCAGAATATTGTAACATTTAGCGGTGGTATTCGTAAATAAAAAAAGGGGGTGACGAAGTGGAAAAAGATATTTTGGAACGGTTATACCGCAGACATACGAAGGCAGTCTATCTTTATCTGTATTCCCTTTGTCACAACCATGGCCTTGCGGAGGACTTGATGCAGGAGACGTTTCTTCGGGCGTTATGTTCCCTGGAGATTGCCCAGTCAGAGTTGCTGCCGTGGCTTTTGACGGTAGCGAGGAATCTATATCTCGACACATGGCGCAGGGAGAAGTGGTTGGAGAAAGAAAATGAAAGGCATAAGGTAGAACCGGCTACTGGGAAGGGGCTTCTTGATATGATGATTCAAAAGGAGAGGAACCAGAACTTGTATCAGGCGATACAGAAGTTGAAGGATATCGAGAGGGAAGCAGTGGTTCTGTATTATTTTGCAGGAATCTCACAGGAGGAGATTGGAAGAATTCTGAACCTTTCCTACGGAAATACGCGGGTAATCCTGTATCGGGCAAAGAAAAATTTGAAGAAGCTGTTGGACGGAGAGGAGATGATGAGAGAATGAAAAAGAAGGATGAAAAGCAGTTCGAGGAAAATGAAAAATATAGGAATAAGTTTGAGAAATATTTAAGCGGTGAACTGAAAATTGAAGAATTCAGGGAAATTGAAGAAGATATTGAGAAATTCCAGGTTTTAATCGACTACGTGAATCATACATTGGATGAGGAATTATATGAGAAGGAGGATGAAGGCGGAAGGAAAAACAGAGAGAATTCAGAAAAGATTTCCAAAGCAATAGGCCGAAAATTCGGAAAGTATATGATTGCGGCAGTCGTGGCAGCAATCTGTATTGTGCCTTTGCTTCTTATGGGCATGTCTCCGTTGTTGGATTGGATTTACTATAATCCGAATCAGTCAAAGGAGATTGTAGTTAAGGAAAATGATTCTGTCATTGTTACGAATCCATTTGCGACGGCGATGTCCGTATATATGGAGTTATTCTGCGGAGATAAGGGATTCGCGGAGGTTTGTTTATGGCCGGAGGGCTACGGGCGTTATACCATTGATGTGCGGATGCAGATAGACGGGGAGGATACTTCACATATCCTAGAGCTTGTGAGAAACCATTTGTACCAGAACGACCTTAGCTGGAACAGTTCGGATTTTCCGTCTAATGCGTTCACATACGGGAGTGGAGGACAAAGCTTAAGCATGGATAAAGAGGCTGCAAGGACAAAGCTTGAGGAAACGCCGGCGCTGATGAAGATACGGACGGCAGTATCCTTTGATAATCTGAAGAATATGGATGAGCTTGTAGATTTTATGGAGAAGCATGAAACCTATTATCTCTACTGTCCTGTGGCTGTGAAAGGATACCGGTTTTGGGGATTTTCCCCTGAAAAGAGAGGATATGACTTGACCTATGGTTATGATTCGGAAGAATATCCGTATCTTGACATTCCGGCAGATGCATCCGTTAGGGAGAAAGTTACAATGGCAGAGATTTATGAGAAGCATGTGGAATCTATGATTAGGTTTCTTATGGAAGATGAGGATTTTTTAAAAATATTTGACGGATGCGCGCCAGGGGGAAAGAATTTTATCAACACATATGAATATGTGGAAGCGCTGGACGTTATCAGGGAACATGGAGTGAAAAGCTATGGAGTCGTTGTTTATGCCACAAAACACGAGCTTCTGGAGATATTGGAGGATTCGTCTGTGGAGGGAATCTATATGCTGGATGGGAAGATCGATTTGCGATTTGGAGAATAATCCCATGGTGGATAGGGCTGTATTTTTGCCATCCATCCCCTAAAAAGGGAGGATGCCGGATGATTGATAATTCAATCTCCGGCATGTATTATGAAAAAGTTTTGTCAAAAATAGTTTAAAAACTATTAGTAAATGGTCTGTATCTTGTCTCGAATTGCTTCGATGAATTTAGTATAAGCCAGACCTGTGAAGAAACCATGTTGAAGAAATGAAGGTTTTTTGAAAGATGAATGAACAAATTATGAACA
>CAJUBG010000094.1 GCA_910584575.1 uncultured Dorea sp. | reverse complement strand
TTTCTGTCTATGTAATGCCAGTTATTCAGACAGATCCTCGATAGCGCTTTGAATGGCTGTTTCGTCTCCAAGATTGTCCTCCTCCCCAAAAGCTGCCAATAACTTACGAATCTCATCTCCCATCAATACCGCATTGATACACGGGTAAATGATAATCCTTGTCTGCTCGTTCATTTCCTCCAATGCCTCCAACGGCTCAATCATCTGGTATTTCTTGAGAAGCGCCACTGTCCGCCGCATCTCTGTGACAGAAGGGATGCTTTTTAATACGCCAAACTCCCCTGCCTTTCCATTGACTGCCCCAAGAGTCGTCACAATATGGCTGCTTGAGGATACGCTGGCCATCTGCTCATCGTAAATGAGCTTTAACACCAGCAGGTAGATTGTCGCAAGCCTTGATAATTTTTCTGCCCACACCTGCCCGCCCTGGATGTAGATAACGCCCATGTGTGCATTTTCTTTCAGTGTGATTCCTGCTATGGCAAAATACTCCCGCAAAAATTCCAGATGCTTGCTGCATGTCCGGTATTCCTTCACGTACTGCATCCGTCCTGTACGCCTGTCGTATCTGCGTTCCAGGAGATAGGTCTGGCGGAATAAGGTCTTTATTACTTCTGTAAGCATGTCCTGTTCTTCCTGTGTGATTTGTTCAAAATATTCGATCAATGTGTTCCTCCCTGCTTTGATTGAATACAGAATCTTTCAATTTTACTACCTTATTATAAGGGTATTCCTCCAAATATACAACTTCTTTACAAATACAGTTGACTTTTCATATTGCAGAACATTTCTTAGCATAATATAATACAAGCAGGAGGTGAGTACACATGGGAACCTATCTGAATCCTGGAAACCATGGTTTTTCCGGCATCAGGAACGACATCTATGTAGATAAAAGCGGACTGATTCGTCTAATCAACGACACCATTGACACACCCCGAAGGCTGACTTGCATCAGCAGGCCGCGGCGGTTCGGGAAATCCTTTGCCGCACAGATGTTATGTGCCTACTACGATAAAACCTGCGATTCTTCCAAGCTTTTTGACGACCTGAAGATTGCCGCGCACAACAGGGAAAGCTATGAAAAATACCGGAATAAATATGATGTTATCTATCTTGATATCACGAATATCATGGGCGAAGCAGGAACCGAGGATTTACCCTCCTTCATCAGACGCAAGGTAACGGAGGAGCTTATACTTGCGTATCCCGATTTGAAAACAGACGACTCATTTTCTACCACCCTGATTCGTGCCACTGAATTGACAGGAAATAAATTCATTGCGATTATTGACGAATGGGACGCCCCGATTCGTGAAACGCCAGAGGTACAGAAGCAATATCTGGCATTTTTACGCACATTGTTTAAAAGCAGCGGAACTACCGCCAAAATATTTGCAGCCGCATATATGACCGGCATCCTGCCCATTAAAAAGGACGGCTCACAGTCTGCCATCTCTGATTTTCAGGAATTTTCCATGGTTTGTCCCATGGAATTTGCTGAATATGCAGGTTTTACCGAAACAGAAGTACAAAAACTATGCTTAGAGCATCACAGAGATTTTACTATGATGAAGTATTGGTATGACGGTTACGCACTGGATTATGCCGGCTCTGTGTATAATCCGAATTCCGTCATAAAGGCTGTCCGCAGTAATAAATTTAATTCTTACTGGACTGAAACCTCTGCCGCTAAAAGCCTGATGGGATATATCAGCCTGGACTTTGACGGCTTGTCGTCCACCCTTGCCAAACTGCTTGGCGGCGTTGATGTTTTGGTTGATACGAATGGCTTTGCCAACGATTTGGTTACGTTTCAGAATCAGGATGATGTCCTTACTTTATTGATACATCTTGGCTATCTCGCCTATGATGAAGAAACTGGGAGGGTACGTATACCCAATGAGGAAATTCGGTTGGAATTTTCCAAAGCAGTTCGTGAGGTAAAGCGTGATGATACCATCCGACGAATCCGTGAAAGTGAGCAGCTTATTTACGACACTGTACACAAAAATGCGGATGCCGTTGCCTCTCAGCTTCAAAAGATTCATTCAGAGGAAACCGCACTACTATACTATAATAATGAACAGACATTGCGCAGCGTCATTAAACTTGCCTATTTCAGTTATAAAGATTATTATCTTAAATTTGAAGAACTTCCGGCAGGAGACGGGTATGTTGATATTGTATATTTTCCTAAAAAAGCCTCTCCCTTACCTGCTCTGGTGATTGAATTGAAATGGAATCAAGGCGTGAAGGGCGCCATTGAGCAAATAAAGGAAAAAAGATATCCGACGGCGCTGGCTGATTATGGCGGTGATATTTTGTTGGTGGGAATCTCCTATGAACGGGACAATACAAAGAATAGTCATAGACATACTTGTATTATTGAAGATTATCGAATATAAAATGTCACAAAATATCATTATTGTCTGGAGGTAAAATTTATGAATGAAACTTTTCCACAGGAAACACTAGAAATGATAGATGATATTCAAATTGTTGAAATAGAAAATAGGGTCAAAAAGGCTTTTTATACTAGAGAAATTCTTGAAAAATTGCCGGAGTGGTTTGGAAATAAGCAGGCGCTCGACGAATATGTTGAAAAAGTTAAGGAATTTCCATACTACGCTGCATTGGATATTGAGGGTAAATGTATTGGTTTTTTCTCTGTAAAAATACATTATCAACATACAGGTGATATATTCGTATGCGGTGTCCTTCCAGAGCATCAACACAATGGTGTCGGAAAAGCTCTTTATCATGCTGTAGAAAAACTTTTTATCCAAAATGATTGCAAATATGTTATTGTTAAAACATTAAGTGATGTAGTGAATTTTGAACCATATGCACAAACGCGAAGATTCTATAAAAGTATTGGTTTTGAACCGCTTATTACTTTGACAGAAATGTGGGACGAAGAAAATCCTTGTCTAATTATGTTCAAATCACTTGTGTAGGATATCCATACTTGCATTTGCAGTAATAGGTTTATTTAAAATGCTTTACAAATGCTACAATATGTGGTGTTCTGATAACACCAGGAACGGGATACCGGAAAAATATTTCATTCTCCGGTATCCCGTATCACTTAATATCCTGAAATTATATTGATCTTGTACTTCTTCTGCGTATGGATACAATCACGCCTAACGCGAGAATACTGCATAAAACGAATGGCATTGCCTCATTTCCGTCTCCGGTTTTTGCGCTTCTCCTGCGTCCGTCAGCATCGCTGTCTCCGCCTGATTTATCAGCGCTGTTCGTATCACTAACCTTGTCATTATTGGCATCGTTATTTACGCTGCTATTTTGATTTCCCTGATTAGACTCTCCATTGCTGCCTGTCTCCTCTTTATTGGCGCCGTCTTTCTCTCCATCACCCTGATTCACGTCACCTTTGTCCTCGCCGCCGTCTTTGTCCGTATCTTCTTCCGGCTCTTTATTTTCCGGCTGTAAATCTTCCGGCACGCTTGCCTGTGACATTTCCTCGTCGGACAATACAACTACATAGTCAGACGCATGGTTAAATCCAAGGGCTACATTTCCTTGCGGGTCAACTTTTGAAGTATTCATGAATTCCATCTTGCCATTATTAAAATAGAACAAATTGCCGAAACGTCCGGCGTGTTGGCTTCCTACATTAATTGAGAGGGAAGCCTCAAATCCAAACTTGCCGCTGTGTTCCAATGAAAGCTGCTGAATCGGATTGGTTCCTGCCAATTTCTGGATAATCTGCTCTGGGATTGCATTTTTATCTGCCGCCACTCCAAGGTTAATACTCTCAAAGTCGTCCTCTATCGTGTTCCCCTTGATTGTCCAGGTATATTGGAATCCGCCTGCAACTGCGTCGCCCATTCTTAGTTCTATAGTGATTTCTTTGCCTTTGGCTGCTTCCAGAATTTCCCATGGCAATATCTTGGCATTGTTCATTTCAATCGGAATTACTGGGGTATCCCCGTTACCGTCAGCGTTGCCTTCATTTGTAACCTTATTAATCTGGTCTACAACCTCTGCAATCTCCTCTTTGGAAATCTCTGTCTGTTCCGGATTCTGTGGTTCTTCTGTTTTCTTGCCGTATCCATAAAAGCTCTCATCGCGTCCCAACTCTACATCAAATGAATCTGCACTTACGCTTTTATAAGTCCATGTTACGGACTCATATCCCTCAAAAGATGTGGGTACAGTCACAGTATCTCCATTTTCCGCTACCTGGCAATAGATGAATTCAAAATCTTCTTTTTCATCAAAAAGGTCACTTTCGCGGATATCTTCTTTTTCGCATGCAGGATCCAGAATATAGCGGACAATACAGTTTTCGTAGACCGCCACCATATCGACAACATCTCCATTCTTTACAATGTCGCCATCATTTCCATAAAGTATAAAAGCCCATTCTTTAAATCTCAATTCCGGATACATTGCCGGATTTTCCCACTGATTTAAAAGTTCTCTGACTTCACCTTTTGTTGTTCCCTCGTCTACCAAAAGTGGAACGGCTAATAACGGCCGTTGCCCTTTTTCATCATAATAGCTTCTCCTAACCGATACTACTGTTTTCCCTGGATATTTCGCTGCAAAGGAAATTCCGCCCTGCCTAATGGCTTCATCCAACGTTTCCGGTATATCTCCTTCCCATTCATCAAAAGGATAATTTTCCGAAATATTTTGCGGACGATATTCTTTCGCCTGTTTCAACACTTCTTCATACGTCATTTTTTCATCAACAACTATAGGACGAAATTCCTCGCACCAGTTTCCCTTATCATTAAAGTATGAATATCCTATCGGTAAAAAGGGCTCATCATATATTGCTGTCATATGAATCTGATTGTACCCTGGTTCTAATTTTTTGTCATCGTCCTTTACCTCAAGTTCCTTCCATTCTTTGACTTGCAGCCCTGGATATGACTCTATATCTTCATAATATTTTGATGCCTGTGCTTTTGCCTCTCCAAAGGTAGTGCCTATCGGAAATGTTTCATATCGAAAAGTAACATCTGACACTATATGTGCATCCTTAGGGATGTGTCTCAAAGCATATATAACCCTTGCCTGGTCGTATACTGCATGAACCCAACACCCCGAAGACCACATATTACACGAAACCAGAGAATCCTCTGTAAGTTCATTACCGTAATCATCAACCCATCCTGTTATGTTGAAATCAGAGAATTTCTTCTCCGGAAATGTAATACCAAGTTCCTTTAATGTGGCGCGCAGGCTAACATCTTTCTTATATACCGCCTGAATCGTACTCCATTCTCCCTGTTCATTCCATCCCATGAATCTAATATATACGTCATGTACCGCCTCTGTATATTCTTCTCCGTTCATGACTTTCAGATAATAAGGGTATCTGCCGCCTGCCGTAAACTCGTCGTCATCTGCATAATTTTTTGCACTATCCCAGATGTTAATCTTACCTACGAACCACTCACCAGACCTCATATCATCCGTAATCTCAAGAGAGCCTTCAAAGACATCCTCTCTGATATTATAGCTTAATTTAACTTCCCTGCTATTTTCATCTCCAAGGTTTTTCAAATACAAATTACCTTCTTCAAAAAGCCTGCCATTGTCCGTAGCCCCAACTGTAATTCTGACACTTTGCCCAACTTGAACGAATTCCCCATTCTTTTCCACGTTCACAGATGTAATCTTCGGACTCTCCGTATCGTTCTCAACCGACCTTTTCAGCATGTAACAATAGCTTTCCGGCTTATCCATCATTAAATTTTGATGAAAGCCATCTCTTACCACATATATCTCTTTCAAGAACCACCTTCCATCTTTTTCAGCTTTCCCAATCAGCGCGGTTCCATTATATGTACCATCACCCTCTCGTTTCATGGAGATTACTTTTTCTCCCTCGCCACTCTCGTGAATAAAAGTGGCAAATGCTTCGCTGTCCTTGTAAGTATATTGGGTTGTCAATGAGAATATCAAAATATTCTGCTGTCCTGCAACCTGATTCTGATAGTTGAAATCAAATGTTTCTACAAGTGGTTTTCTGGCTAAATCCATCGGATCATCCGGCAGCGACGGATCAGTCGGTTTATAAGAAATATCCGGAATCGTCATATCCCCTATATCCCCTAATCCTGGAATCTCTTGTGCCCCATCATATTGACCCAATATCAAAGCAGACTGACCATTTTCTATTATACTGTCATCGTCTTTATCAATACTTATTTTCCACTTCTCCGGCACAGGCGTATCAATCTCCGGCTTTTCTTTTTCGTCCAGAAGCTTCTTAACCTCCCCGACCGTGGTTCCTTCATTCACCAAAACAGCGCTTTCTTCAACAATTTCTTCATTTTGGTCTCCACGGTACTCCATTCTAACCGCAACAACTACTTTGCCGCTATATTTCGGAATAAAAGAAATATCTCCCCAACCATCAATCATTACTTCCCGTGAATCTTCCCGCGAACATTCCCATTCTTCAATCGGATAATCCGTCGAGATATCTGTTGGCAGATATTTCTCCGCCGCTTTCATTGCATCCTGATAGGTAACGCCTTTCTCCATGAGTTCATCATAGACAAAACTACGCCATTCATTCTGCTCATTAAAATAAGAATACTTAATAGTTACCATATTCTTATCATAAACAGCAGTTACCTCCTGGGAAACATCCATTTTTCCATTCAGCAGATTCCCATCAGCTTCACCGCCATGCTTCGCCTTCCAGCCCTGAAACGTCAACCCTGCCGGACATACTGTCGGCGGTTTCAGGCTTGATGCTTTCTTCCTCATATCCTGATAGGTGCTATCTGACGGCAAACTCTCCTCTACACAGTCAGAAACCATTGACCTTCCGTCTTCTGATAAAAAGGAACGGCGATACTCTACGCTTGTTTTGTCATACCGTGCATAAACCTCCATCTTACGGTCTACAACCTGCGTATCCTCTGTAATTTCGTTTCCTTCCTTGTCCATCCAGCCAATCTGTTTAAAATCCGAATACAGCGATTGCGCCTCCGGAAACTCAACCCCTGCTTCCTTCAGGGTTGTACGGCGTTTTACCTTACTCTTTGTTACTTCTTCTATTTGATTCCACTTACCATTTTCATCCAAAATATGAAACTTAACATCAAGGCCATAGAATAATCCTTCTATGTAATCGGCAGTCGCCAGTTCCACATAGTAAGGATAACTATTACCTTTTGTAAATGCAGTATCATCCGCACGATTTCCCGCGCTGTCTAAAATATTAATCCTGTCTACATACCACTCGCAAGCATACTCATCTCCTGCAATATTCCAAACTCCCTTATACTCGCCTTTTGCCGCATCATATGTCAATGGAATGGATACCTCCCCACCGCCAAGGATAGCTCGGAATCCTACATCTGCTGACGTCACATTCTCATGATTCGCCACCTTTACCGTAATCACAACACTCTGTCCTTTTCTGACATATTCTTCGTCATGAGTAAGCGTAACAGATTCTATTCTCGGCACCTGCACCGCAATACCGACTGTATTGTCTGTATTTTCAGAATTATCTGGTGGGACAGATTCTTCTTCATCTTTGTTGGGACTATCATTTACATCTGGATTAATTCCTTCTACCTGATCCCCTTCTACCTGATCCCCTTCTACCTTATTCCCTTCATCAGAAATCTCCTTATCAGGTTGAACCCCCTCGTCTGCCTCGTTTATTTCATTCCCAGTCTCACCCGAAACATTTTCCACCTTCTCTCCATCTGTGTTCCCCACATCCACCGCATCCTCTGCATAGATAGAAGCCGGACGAATCATCGCGGCCGCTAATGCCAGCGCTAAAGCTACAGCCGCCGCCTTTCTTACAAACTTACCATATTTTAACATTTCTTCCTCCTCACCCGTCATACTTCTGTTATATTCCACCCGTATACCTTACGCTCTCTATTCACCTCTCAATCTGGGCAGATTTACTCATATTCAGAATACCCCCCCCCCGACACTTTTTGTCAAGAGGGTTTTAAAAGGTTTTTGTTTTATAAT
>CAJUBG010000093.1 GCA_910584575.1 uncultured Dorea sp. | reverse complement strand
CTCTGCTTCCGGTATCCGTCACTGTTACTGCACTCCTCAATCTTATGATTCAAATAGGTCGATACCTTCTGCAGATATTCTTCACTTTCAAAACCACTCAGGGTGAATACCTTGCCCCCTATTAATACTTCCGTAAAGTTTTTTGATGATGCCATTAGAAGCCTCCTCGAAATTCTATCCCTTTGTATACGAAAAACTGCCAACTAAAGTTTTTCGGCTCTTACTCTATTATAAACGATACTCCGCCAAAAACCAACTATTTTTCAATAATTTCACGGGAAATTCCGAGATGGCGGTATGCATGGTCCGTCACAATCCTCCCTCTCGGCGTCCGTTGGATAAATCCGTTCATCAAAAGATATGGTTCATAGACGTCCTCAATGGTTCCCGCATCCTCTCCAATGGCGGCAGCCAGGGTATCAAGCCCCACAGGCCCTCCCAGGAACTTCTCGATCATCACCAGCAAAAGCCTCCTGTCTGTCTGATCCAGCCCCTCCCTGTCCACATCCAGAAGATCCAGCGCATAGTTCGCCACCTCCTCTGTGATATAGCCGTCATACTTGACCTGGGCAAAATCCCGCACACGCTTCAAAAGCCTGTTGGCAAGCCTCGGCGTGCCTCTTGAGCGCCTCGCCAGCGCGTCTGCGCCTTTCTTGTCAATCCCTACCTCCAGCACCTTTGCAGAGCGCAAAAGGATTGTCTTTAACTCCTCCACAGTATAGAACTCCATCCGGTTCACCACTCCGAAACGGTCCCTTAGAGGCGCCGTCAGCATTCCCGCCCTGGTGGTTGCACCCACCAGCGTAAACTTCGGAAGCTCAAGGCGGATAGACCTTGCGCTGGCGCCCTTCCCAATCATAATATCAATGGCGTAATCCTCCATCGCCGGATAGAGCACCTCCTCCACCTGCCGGTTTAGGCGGTGGATCTCATCCACAAACAGCACGTCACCCTCCTGCAGATTATTGAGAATCGCCGCCATCTCCCCTGGCTTCTCGATAGCCGGACCAGAGGTAATCTTAAGATTCACCTCCATCTCATTGGCAATAATCCCTGCAAGAGTCGTCTTGCCAAGCCCCGGAGGCCCGTAGAACAACACGTGATCCAAAGGCTCACGCCTTGCCTTCGCGGCCTCAATATAGATCTTAAGCGTCTCCTTTGCCTTCTCCTGCCCGATATAATCCGCAAGCATCTGCGGGCGAAGATGGTTCTCTATCTTAACATCTTCTTCCAGATTCTCCGTGGTAATAATACGTCTGCCCATTTTTTAACTCACCCTCATTAATTTTAAAGAGACATATACTTTAACGCCGATTTCAGCACATCCTCCACCTCCATGGCTTCCGCTGCCTCCACCTTCTTGACCGCCTTAAGCGCCTCCGTACTGCCATATCCCAAGGCCACAAGAGCCTGTACAGCCTCGCTCTGAATCCGGCCATGGGATTCCATCCCCGCGGGCACCTCCGAATCGGAAGCAATATGCTCTAATGCGTCCTCAAGCTTCAGCTTATCCCTGAGCTCTAAGATCAGCTTCTCTGCCGTCTTCTTCCCAATCCCCGGCGCGGCGCAGATTGCCTTCACGTCATTGGCCAGAACCGCAAAACGCAGGTCATCAGGGCTTAAGGCCGACAACACCCCAAGCCCTCCCTTGGGGCCGATTCCATTGACTCCAATCAGAAGTTTAAACACAGACAGATCATCCCGCGAAAGAAACCCATACAACTGCATGGCGTCCTCCTTTACATTGAGGTATGTATGCAGCTTCACTTCACTTCCCACAGACGGCAGGCGTCCCATGGACTGGCCCGACATATAGACTCCAAAGCCAATCCCCCCTACGTCTATGATCACTTTATCCTCCTCGAACGCCGCAAGCGTTCCTCTCAGATATGATACCATGCCATTCCTCCCTCTTTTTATCCGTCAAAGCTTAAGATTCGTAAGCCTTTTAAGCATCTCATTCGCCGCAATCCCTATCAAAAGCCCTGTCACAAGCCCTGCTATAAGAAGCGCCGGCACATAATAGGCTATGCTGAAGGTCTCCACCACCAGCATGGCTACTATAAGCTGTCCTATATTATGGAACACTCCCCCGCCGACGCTCACTCCCATCACACTGAAGCCCTCAGCCCTTTTAAGCCCTGCCATCACCAAAAGACTTAAGAAAGCGCCTGCCAGACTGTATATAATACTGAAATAATTCCCAAACAGGAACCCTGAAAGCAAAATCCGCACTACGGACAACAGGAACGCTTCCCGTACCCCCATCTTATACAGCGCGATTACGATGATCAGATTCGCAAGCCCAAGCTTCATCCCAGGAACACCAAAATGAAACGGAATCAGCGTCTCAACATAGCTAAAGATCAACGCCAGCGCCGTAAATACCCCAAAATATGCAACCCTGCTTTTCAAACAAGTCCCTCCTATGTAAAGAAACGCTTAGTTCGTCACAGCGTCAAATTCCCTGTTGGCGCTGGATTCCACCTCCACAACCACCTTGTTGGGAAGGCAGATAATACTCTCATGGTTCAAAGACACTGGCTTCTGGTGAACGCAGAGCTGGTCCGGACAATCCGCCTCAAGCATAGACGCCTGGCCGTTCTTAATCTGAAGCAGGTTCGTCCCTCCATTGAGCTCTATCTCCCTGTCTTCTGACAGGCTGTATATTCCTTCAATGGCGCCCTCTATCTTGACAATCACTCTGTTCGTGCCCGCACCGCCGATAAATGTATGGACAAGAACGGTAAGTCCTGCCACACACAGGATAACCGCAATCAGAATCCAGTCCTTTTTCTTCAAACCATCCTTCATATCCATCAACCTCTTTATTTTCTCTACCTAACATTCTAACACAAGAAATCCCGTTCTGCAACCACATGTTCGATTTTCGCTGATGTATTCCATATTTACTTACAAAATTTAATAATGATATCTGCAAGTATACACTACCAGATTATTTCCTTCCACTTGATAAACCAATCTATGCTCATCCGTTATCCTTCTGCTCCACTTTCCGGCCAAATCATATTTCAGCGGCTCTGGTTTGCCAGGTCCTTCAAACGGACTTCTTTTTATACCTTTAATCAACTCATTGATTCTTTTGACAATTTTCTTGTCCATCTTCTGCCAATAAAGATAATCCTCCCAGGCATTCTCAGTGAAAGATACATTCATAGGCTAATCCTCCACATCAAAACTCACAAGCCTTCCATCTTCCGCCTGCTTGATAGATTCTTTCAGCCATTCATAATTCGCCTTGCTTTCTCTGATATGAAGATTTTCCATTAAGTTATCGTATTGCGCCTGCGACATAAGCACTACATTTTCGTCGTTTTTTCTTGTAATTATCGCAATATCAGAATCATGTACAACCCGATCACAAACTTCCTTAAAATTGTTCCTTACATTGGAAAAATTTGTTGCTATCATATCATCACACTCCTTTGAATAAAGTATATTCCACATCCATAGTACTGTCAATATTTTGTACAATATTCTGTACCAATATGATGCAATAATTAGATTTCATATGAAAAAGGGTTTGATTGAAGCCCTCACCTACGCTATAATGATTTAAGAAACGAGGTGTATTTATGAAATATAAAAAACTTACCGCATTGCTTGTATCCGCCGCACTTCTTTTATCCGGCTGTTCGGGACTTAAGAAGCAGCAAACCTCTGTCTATACCGACACCCTCTTTGATACGGTGGTCCGAATCGAGATTCTTGACCGGACCGACGAAGAAGTTCTGAAGGGCTGCGAGAATATTTGCAAAAAATATCACGCCATGTTCTCGAACAAGATAGAAGACAGCGAGATTTCCCGTATTAACAGCGCCGGCGGCAATCCGGTAGAAGTCTCCGACGAGACGGTTACTCTGCTTAAGAAAGCAATCTACTACGGCGACCTCTCAAACGGCGCTTTTGACGTCACAATCGCTCCGGTGTCCAACTTGTGGGATTTCCACAGTGAAACCCCTGCCCCGCCGGCACAGGAGGCAATCTACGAGGCGGCAAGCCATGTGGATTACAAGAATATTCTCATAGACGGCAACACAGTCCGTCTCCTTGACCCCTACGCCGCAATCGACGTGGGAGGCATCGCAAAGGGATATATTGCGGATATCCTGAAAAAATATCTCAAAGAGCAGGGAGTCAAACACGCTGTCATTAATCTTGGGGGAAATGTTCTTGCAATGGGAAGCCGTCTGGACGGCTCTGACTATAATATCGGTATCCAAAAACCCTTTGACATGACCGGAGAACCCATTACTTCTGTAAGAATCTCCAACAAATCCGTCGTAACCTCCGGCACATACCAGCGTTATTTCGAGGCAGACGGCAAGCTATACCACCACATACTGGATCCTCACACGGGCTATCCCTGTGAGAATAATTTAACCAGCGTCACAATCATCACCAACTCCTCCCTCACAGCCGACGCCTTAAGCACCACCTGCTTCCTGCTCGGCTACGATAAGAGTATGCGGCTGATTGAACAACTGGACAATGTGGACGCTGTCTTTATCACCAATGACAATAAGATTCAGTATTCCAAGAATTTTCAGCAGAAGCTCAAATAATTCTCAATACGCTAAAAAGGGGCTTGGGCATTAAGCAATAAATACCTTTTGCTTAATACCCAAGCCCCCTTATATACCAAGACCTAATAATACCAATTCGCCGCGCTGAAAAGCATAGAGCCAAACAGTGCAATGAAGATAATGTAGATTACCAGCACCACGCCCATGATGATCAACTGCGCCCGGCAGAAATTCCTGCGGTTCACATTCGTCGTCTTGCTGAATGCCCACACGATATAAAATATGATACCCACACACGGAATCATCGCCGCAAGCAAGGTCAGAAGCCAGTCTCCCATGCTCATAGGAGACGTATCCTGCCCCGGCTCATACATCTGGTTGTGCTGATTGCCGGTATTGTAGTTATAGTTATCCTGATAATTATAACTGCCGTTCTGATTATAGCTCTGATACTGATTATAATTCTGGTTATAGTTCTGATTATAATTGTAACCGTTGTTCTGGCCATACTGATAACTATTGTTCTGCTGATTGTAGTTAGCCCCGTTCTGGCCGGTATTATATGGATACTGCGAAGAATGATCCTGCTGTTCTCCTGCATTGGGGTCCGTATACTGCCCTGCCGTGTCCGGCTGCTGGCTGGCTGCCATGTCTGAACTCAACTGGCCTGCATTGGAATCACCCGCTGGCTGGTTAGAGCTTTCATTCTCTTTGGGTGTATTATCATAATTATTTTCCATTGTACATCCTCCTCGTACTACTCTGATACTTTACTATCCATTCTACCACGGAAATCCTATAATTTCAATCAGTAAACAGCTTTGTAAAAAAACCTGTGAAAAAACCTTAACAAATTCCCCCCATAATAGCTCATAGGCGGTTCATCCGGAAAATAATGCAGCATTCTCCACACATAGAACAAAAGCATAAGAATTATAATAACCCCTAACAACACCTTAAGCCCTGTCCCTGCCCTACGTTTCCTGATATAACGGTTCCATCCAAAGATTCCCAGATACATCACAATAGGATAAATAAACGGATGTATCCGAAACGCCCCCGCAAAATCCAGCCGAAGAAGCCTAATCCCTGCCCTCGTCAGCCCGCAGCCCGGACAGGGCAGCCCCGTAATGACCACCATGGGGCACAGACTATACAGAAAATATTTTCCCAATGCAAAATAGGCGATTATCAATATAATCGCCCATTTTACATCCTTAATATCTTTCCATAATAATGTGAAAGCTTCTCTCATCTGCTTTTTACCTGATACACTTCTTTGGGCACTTCTCGGCACACTTGCCGCAGTCCGTACATTTCTCCGGATCAATATGCGCAACATTGCCCTCCACTTTAATCGCCCCAGACTCACAGACCTTCTCACACATCTTACATCCGATACAACCCACGGTGCAAGCCTTCATCACGTCTTTGCCCTTATCCCTTGAGCTGCACTGTACCAGATGCTTCTGGTCATAAGGAACAAGCTCAATAAGCTTCTTCGGACATGCCGCGATACACTTCCCGCAGGCTTTACATGCGTCCTTATCCACAAGGGCAACTCCGTCCACGATATGGATCGCGTCAAAAGGACATGCCTTCACACAGCTTCCCTCGCCGAGACACCCGTAATTACAGGACTTAGGCCCCCCTGCCTGCATCATGTTCACCATTACACAGTCGTTCAGGCCATAATACTCATAATCCTTTCCTGCCTTATCACAGGTTCCCGCACATTTCACAAATGCAACCTGGCGTACCGTAGCGCCTGCCTCCACGCCCATGATAGCGCCGATCTTCTCTGCCACCGGCGCGCCGCCTACCGGACATCCGCTAATCTCTGCCTCGCCCTTGACGATAGCCGCCGCAAGTCCTGAGCATCCTGCATAACCGCAGCCGCCGCAGTTATTCCCCGGAAGCACGCCTGTGATGGCTTCCTCCCTCTCGTCTACTTCTACCGCAAATTTCTTGCCTGCAACTCCCAGGAACACACCAATGAATAAACCGGTGCCGCCCACGATCACAGCAGCAATTATAATACCTGTAACACTCATTGTCTGGCCCTCCTATATCAGTCCTGAGAATCCACAGAACGCAATCGCCATAAGGGTAGCTGTCACCAGCACGATTGGCGTTCCCTGGAAGGACTCTGAAATGTCGTTGTACTCAATCTTCTCACGGATTCCCGCCATAATTACAATGGCGATTAAGAATCCGACAGATGTTCCGATACCGTTAATCACACCCTGAAGAACACTATACTCCTTCTGTACGTTAGTCAAAGCAACTCCGAGTACCGCACAGTTTGTTGTGATAAGCGGCAGATACACGCCCAACGCATTGTAAAGGGGCGGCATTGCCTTCTTTAAGAACATCTCCACAAACTGAACCAAAGCCGCTATAATCAAAATGAATACAATCGTCTGTAAGTATTCAAATCCCAAGGGCAGCAGGATAAATTTGTAGATTAAGCTAGTAACAAGTGACGCTATCGTGATAACGAATACTACCGCGCCGCCCATTCCGGCTGCGGTATCCACCTTCTTGGATACGCCCAGGAACGGACAGATTCCCAGGAACTGGCTGAGTACAACGTTATTCACGAGAGCAGATCCGATTGCAATAATCAATAATTCTTTCATCTATGTACCCCTCCTACTTTTCATTTCCTGTCGGGAAAACTTTTCCGCTGCATGCGCCATTACCGCAGGATGCACAGCCTTCTCCACAGCCTGCTGATTCTACGACCTTCTTGCCCTTACGAGCCGCATTGTTCCTTACCTTATTCTGTAATGCAACCAGGAACGCAAGCACCAGGAATGCTCCCGGAGGAAGGATGAAGATTGTAACCGGCACATAGCCTCCCTTTCCTGCCGCAGCATCCGCAAGAGGTAGAAGCTGCTGTCCGAAGATTGCGCCCGTACCAATCACCTCACGTACAATACCAATAGCAGTCAGGCCTACGGTAAATCCAAGGCCCATACCGATACCGTCGAAGATGGACGGCATAACCGGATTCTTAGACGCATAACTCTCGGCACGGCCAAGGATAATACAGTTTACAACAATCAGAGGAATGTAAAGTCCCAGGGACGCATAGAGGCTCGGAACGAAGCCTTCTAAAAGGAACTGTACAATCGTTACAAATGAAGCCACGACTACGATGAACGCCGGCATCCTGACGGAATCCGGAATAATCTTACGCAGCATGGAAATCAGCATATTAGACAATACAAGTACAACCGTCGTAGACAGGCCCATACCTACACCGTTAATGGCGGACGTTGTTACCGCCAGGGTCGGACACATACCCAACATCAGGACGAAGGTAGGGTTTTCTTTGACCAGACCGTTATAAATTCTTTCGGTACAATTATTCATCTTTCTACCTCCTATTGAAATGCAGCCTGATAATATCCAAGTGCCGCATTGACTGCGCCTGTCACAGACCTGGACGTGATGGTTGCGCCGCTTAACGCGTCGATTGGCTCTCCGTCCCCGCCGTCCTTGGATACCACAAACTTCTCTGTCTGTTTTCCTTCATACTG
>CAJUBG010000092.1 GCA_910584575.1 uncultured Dorea sp. | reverse complement strand
AGAGGTGCTTCTCTTGAAATCATTTCCCCAACCCCTCACAGCCGCAGAAGAAAGATATTATATGCAAAAATATACAGAGGGAGATCTTGAAGCGAAACATATTCTGATAGAACGGAATCTGCGCCTCGTTGCACATATCGTAAAAAAATACCAGTCCTCTCCGGAAGATACGGAGGACTTGTTATCCATAGGCACCATAGGGCTGATTAAGGCGGTTGTGACGTTTAATCCGGATAAATGCGTAAGACTCGGAACCTACGCCGCGCGCTGTATCGAAAACGAGATTCTGATGTATATGCGGGCAAAAAAGAAGTCGTCCAAGGAGATCTCTCTGTATGAACCAATCGGAACTGACCGAGAAGGCAATGAAATTCAGCTTTTCGATATTATTGAGACTGAAGAAGACGACGCACACAGAAAGGTGGAATTAAGCGACGATATCCGGCTTTTGTACCATAAAGTAGAATCCGAGCTGTCGCCGCGTGAACGGCTGGTGCTTAAGATGCGGTACGGATTATATAATGAAGAAGAATATACCCAACGGGAGATTGCGAAGCAGTTAGGTATCTCCCGTTCTTACGTTTCCAGGATAGAAAAAAGCGCGATTGAGAAATTACGAGGATATTTTTAAACGTTCCAAAGACTGCAAAGGCTGCCGCATAAGCATATTTCCCTGCTTAGCACGACAGCCTTGATTTCACCTATATATTTTTACCTATGCTTCTGCCCGCCTCAGAATATCATACCTTACTGGACGGAGTCCGCCCCTTACACATTCCAAATCCACATACAACACCTGCTTCGGGTGGGGCGCGCTCTCCTGCTCATTCCCCTCCTCATCCACAATTCTTCGCACCCTGGCCTCAACATTTTTGCCGTCCGGCTTCATAATCTCAATCATTTCCCCCACAGAAAACTTATTCCTCTGCTCAATCCGGTACATGCCGTCCCGTTCATCCCCGACAATTCCAAGATAAGTATACTCCTTCACATAGGTATTGTTATCATATATCTGGCTTGTCTCATCCGGTTTTCCAAAATAAAACCCTGTGGTAAACTGACGATACGTGCAGTTTGAAATCTGGTCCAGATACCATGGCATATTCTCCCTGTACTTTTCAGGACTTTCCAGATAATCATCAATCGCCTTCCGGTACGTCCTGGCAACCGTCGCCACATAGAGAGCAGTCTTCATACGCCCCTCAATCTTAAAGCTGTCAATCCCTGCGTCAATCATCTCCGGAATATGCTCAATCATACACAAATCTTTAGAATTAAAGATAAACGTGCCTCTTTCATTTTCATAGACCGGCATATACTCTCCTGGCCTGGTCTCCTCCACAATGGAGTACTTCCAACGGCACGGATGGGTACAGGCCCCCTGGTTAGCGTCCCTTCCGGTAAAATAATTACTCAGGAGGCATCTTCCCGAATAGGAAATGCACATGGCACCGTGGATAAAGCTTTCAATCTCCATATCCTCTGGAATCCTCTCCCTAATCTCCTTAATCTCCTGCAAGGACAATTCCCTGGCAGAAACCACCCGCTTTGCACCTAGCCGCCACCAGAACCGATAGGTTCCATAGTTGGTATTATTCGCCTGGGTGCTGATATGCCGTTCAATCTTCGGACAGATTTCCTTCGCCAGATCAAAAATTGCCGGATCGGCAATAATCAGAGCGTCCGGTTCCATGTCCTTTAACTCGTGAAGATATTCACAAACCCCGTCAAGATCATCATTGTGGGCAAGGATATTCACGGTCACATGGACTCTTACGCCATGCTCATGGGCAAAGGCAATCCCTGCCCTCATATCCTCTTTAGAAAAATTCTTCGCCTTTGCCCTCAGACCAAAGGCTTCCCCACCGATATATACCGCATCCGCGCCAAAGATTACAGCCGTCTTTAATACCTCCAGGCTGCTTGCCGGTATCAATAATTCCGGACGTTTTCTATTCATACCTCTCTCCTCCACATATCATAATCATCATATACTTTTCTTCACACTCAGGGCAACCCCATCCCCCAGAGGCAGGATCGACGTCTGAAGCTTCGCGTTATGCTTCAATTCATAGAGATACTCCCGCATCCTGCTGTGAATCGTGCGGTTACGCCTCTCCACAGCAAACCGAGATTCAATCACATCCCCGTCCTGAAGTACATTATCCGACATCATTACCCCTCCATCCGAAAGAAGCCTCAGAGCCTCCGGCAGATAATGAATGTACTGCCCCTTTGCGGCGTCCATAAAAATAAAATCATAGGGTCCGGTAAGAGTCCTCATGACTTCAAGGGCATCTCCCTCCATCAGAGTTATCTGCCCCTCCTTTCCTGCACGCCTGAAATTCTCCCTTGCAATGGGGATTCTTTTCTCGTATTTCTCTATTGTTGTAATATGCCCGTCCTCTGGCAGATACTCACTCATCAAGATTGCAGAAAAACCAATAGCCGTCCCTATCTCTAAGATTCGGGACGGCTGTTTCATCATCAGAATTACCTTCAGGAAACTCTGGGTTTCCTTACGGATAATCGGTACGTGTGTATCTATTGCCTCCTGTTCAATCTTCTCAATCACAGGATTCTCAGGGCCTTCCAGAGAACGGATATACGTAATCATCCTATCATCAACTATCACTGAGGCCACTCCTTTTCAAACTTATTTCAACGATTCCTCCTGCAGCCTGTCAAACTCCGCCATGCACTCCTCCACAGAAGCCCCCTCCATCAGCTTTCGCACAATCAGGCAGGTATTCCCCCACTGTTCCACCTTCATGCCTGCATTGCTTGCAAGGACATAAGTACCTTCATTCACCAGGTCATTTAAAGGCTTAAGCGCCGGAATACAATTCACCTCCACATTCTTAGACGGAGAAATCACCTTGTTCGTCTCCGCATAAACCTGAAGGGCCTCATCCGACAGGATTACCTCCAAAACATCCAGGGCATCCTTCTTATTCTCTGCATTGACTCCAACCGACATTCCGGTCATAGACATTACCGGCATCTGCCCCTGTTCACTTGGGAAACCAATGACCCGAAGATTGAAATCCGGCTTCCCGTAAGCTGTATCGGCGTTAGCCGCGCCCCAGTATGCCATAACAATCGGCGTCTTCTGAGCCATGAAATCAGGTCCCTCCCCCTCAATCGCCTCATAAGTGTACGCCCTTTCAGCGTCAATATACCCCAAATCCATCATTTCCTTCAGATACTCGAACCCAGGCCGCATATACGTACTATATTTACTCTCTCCGCTGTTCAACGCCTCAATCTCAGCTTCAACATCTCCTCCGTTATACAGGTCTGCATACGCCTGCGCAAACACGAATGTCTCCAGCCACCAGCGGTTCGCCCCAACCGGTGTCTCAATTCCATTTTCCTTGAACACCTTGCAGCACTCCAGAAACTCCTCCGGCGTATTGGGAAGCTCAAGATTATATTCATCAAACATATCCTTGTTCACAAACAGCCCGTAGACCACCACCTCCTGAGGAATCCCCACCAGTTTTCCATCTACTGTATTCGCCGTCTTAACGACCTCCCTGAGATTCTTTGCACAGTCAAGCCCTGAAAGATCCTCAAGCAGCCCCTCTGCCCCTGTTTTCTGAAGAACGTCCGGATTCAGCAGATAGAAATCATCCATATTATTCCGTATACGGTCAATCACCACGTCATCATAGGATTTCTCCTGGTAATTCTCAGAAGTATAAGTATTGTACTCAACTTTCAGATCAAGCTTCTCCTCTGCCATGATAACAGTCTTGTCAAAGGCCGTCCTTGCAACATTTTTGGCATCCGGCCTCGACCTCTCCATAGGTGCGAACAGAACGACAATCTTCTCCTCCTCCTCATTATTCTTGGCAAGATTTTCGGTAGAATCTATCTTTTTGCTGCATGCCGCCGTCACAATAACCATAACACCGGCAAGCAGCGCTGCCGCCCTCTTAAAACATTTCTTCATTACTTCCTCTCTTTCATCGCAGATACAGGCTGAGTGTCTGCTTTAATAACTCCATATCCACAGGCTTCGCTATGTGCGCGTCCATACCCGCGTCCAAAGCGTCCTTGACATCCTCGGAAAATGCATTGGCAGTCATGGCAATAATCCGTATCATCTTCGCATCCTGACGGTTCAACGCCCGAATTGCCCTTGACGCCTCATAGCCATTCATCACCGGCATCTGAATATCCATCAGAATCGCGTCGAATCTTCCCACAGCTTCTTCGCTGAAACGCTCTACCGCAAGCTTACCATTCCCCACAATCTCACAGGTTGCCTCCTCCATATCCAGAAGCTCCTCAATGATCTCCGCATTGATCTCATTATCCTCCGCCACAAGAAAATGCCGGCCCGCAATAGATCCTGCCTCCTGCACAAGCTTATTCTGAGTCTCCATGCCGCGTTCATCAAAGATCTCCAAGAGCTTCTCCTTAAAAGGAGCGACAAAAAACGGCTTGGAAAGAAATCCATCGATTCCTGCCTCCAGCGCTTCCTCCTGCAGTTCACCCAAATCGTGAGACGTCATAAGAAAAATGGGGACGTCTTTGGCACAGGCTCTTTTCATCTGCCTTGCCGTCTCAATCCCGTCCATCGCCGGCATTCTTAAGTCCACCAGAACTATATCATAATCACCTTCGCTTTCACAGGTTCTCATCCTCAAGGCTTCCTCCCCGCTATGCGCCGCATCCACCTGAACGCCGGTATCCTCCATCAGCAGACGGACATTATCACACATATTCGGTTCGTCGTCCACTACCAGAATCCTCTTGATGCCCTTCCGTTCCCAGAACTTTTCATCCACCTCAATATTAGGTATACGCAACTCCAGATCCACGGTAAACAGGCTTCCCAGATTCACCTCACTGAATACCTCGATCATCCCGCCCATGAGCTCGACGATATTCTTCGTGATGGCCATACCAAGACCGGTTCCCTGCACCTTATTCGTCGTGCTGTTCTCCGCCCTTGTAAACGGATCAAAAATCGTCTCAAGAAACTCCGGCGTCATTCCGTAGCCATTGTCCTCCACCTCAATCCTGACACGTTCAAACTGATTGGAATGTTGCTCAAGCCCGATAATACGAAGCCAGATATTGCCGCCCTCCTGGGTATATTTCACCGAATTAGACAGAAGATTAATCAGAATCTGGTTAATCCTCGTCTCGTCGCCTATTAAATGCTCATGCTTGATCCCCGTTACCGCAATATCAAAAATCTGGCCCTTTGCCTTTGCCGCCGGACGAATGATGGCATCGATAGAAGAAACCATGTCTTTCAGCGCAAATTCCCCGATTGAAAGGACAACCTTTCCACTCTCAATCTTGGAAATATCCAGCACGTCGTTAATCAGGCTCAAAAGATGCTGGCCGGAGGCAGTAATCTTCTTCGTATATTCCCACACCTTCTCCGGATTATCCACATCCTTGGCAAGCAGGGTTGCAAAACCCAGAATCGCATTCATGGGCGTACGGATATCGTGGGACATATTAGAGAGAAACGTAGTCTTAGAATTGTTTGCAATCTGCGCGGCCTGCAAAGCCTCTGTCAACTGCTTATTATGGAGCTCCCTCTCTGCCTCCCTGTCCTTCTGAACCTTCCTCTGCTGTCTCTCAAAAAACAGATAGAACAAGCACCAGCTAACAAAAGCCAGCAGCATCACGGCAACTACAATAAAAATATTCTGATTGACCGCGTCGCCCTCCCTCTGTATCGCCTGGACAGGCACATATCCAATCAGATAAACCACGCCGTCATTCACAGACCACATGTAGATCAGAGATTCCTGATTCTGTATGTTATGGTAAAACATCATATTCTCCCCTGCGTTGATATGATCATTCACCGCTTTCTTAACATCCTCCTCACTGATCTTATTGGCATGATAAAAATCGTTCAAATTCAGATGCCCTGCATCCCTCTCTCCCATTCCCTTAGGCTTCATGACGAACTTCCGGCTGGCAGCGTCCATCAAATAGAGCGTTGCTTCACTGTCATAAAAATCATTAGGCAGCGCTTCATCAAAGGAATCATAGATATACTCAATATAGAGCGTTCCAACCTCATCATTCTCTGTATTGACCGGACACTTCATTGTATACGCCCAAGTCCCCATATCATTGATGTAAGAACTGGAGAGTGGCAGCCCATCCACAGTCTTTCCCGCCGAGAAATCCAATTCCTTCTCCGTAAACACCTCGCCTGTATTTGAAATTCCTTCCGTCTCTCCTGCACGAATCAGAGAGAGCTTAACCATCGTGCTGTTCCGTTCATAAGAAAGTACAAACTCCTCTGGTTCCTTTGAATCTGCCATCTCCTGGGCGATTAAGACCTGAAACTCCGCCTCTTTTCCCAGAATCGTCTCAATTGTGTTCCCAATCAGGTCCAGACTTTCATCCAGGTTATTGATTGCTGACAGAGACATCTCCTCTGATATTCTCTGGGCAACTGAATATACAACTATACCCAGAATACAAAAAACAAGCAAAAACGGAACAATCAACGCAGCCCTCCTGCGCGCCCCACTTTTTATTTCCCTATTCCTCATAAAATATTTCACCTAATGAACTGCCAGATGGCATTCCTGCTTTAGCAGACTACATGAATCCATCCTTTGGGAGCCTCAAGCTGCCCCATCTGGATTCCTGTCAGCGTATCATACAGCTTCTTTGTCACCGGTCCCATTGCATCCATTCCGCTTGGGAAACAGATCTCCTTCCCATGATCAACCACTTTTCCTACCGGAGAAATGACCGCAGCCGTGCCGCACAGACCGCACTCAGCGAATTCCTTCACTTCTTCAAACGGCACCTCCCGTTCCTCCACTTGAAGGCCAAGATATTTCTCCGCCACATACATCAAAGAACGTCTCGTGATAGAGGGAAGAATGGTGTCTGACTTGGGCGTTACCACCTTGCCATCCCTTGTCACAAACAGGAAATTCGCGCCTCCTGTCTCCTCCACCTTCGTCCTGGTAGCCGCGTCAAGGTACATATTCTCATCATATCCCTGGTTATGGGCGTCTACAATGGCGTGAAGGCTCATAGCATAGTTAAGCCCTGCCTTCACATGTCCTGTCCCGTGGGGCGCCGCCCTGTCAAAATCACAGACACGGATGGTAATCGGCTTTGCGCCGCCCTTAAAATACGGCCCTACCGGAGTGGTAAACACACGGAACTGATACTCCTCTGCCGGTTTTACCCCAATGACTGCATTCGAGCCAAAGAGATAAGGCCGCACATAAAGCGTCGCGCCAGAGCCATAGGGCGGAACATACGCTGCATTCGCCTCCACGGTTTTATGCACGGCATCAAGAAACCTCTCCTCCGGGAACACAGCCATCTCAAGCCGCTTCGCCGTATCCGCCATCCGCTTTGCATTCAGGTCCGGACGGAACATCACAATATGCCCGTCCTGTGTCGTATACGCCTTCAAGCCCTCAAAACAAGTCTGTGCATACTGAAGTACGCACGCACACTCATTGATTACCACATTAGCATCGGAGGTCAGCCCGCCTTCATCCCACTCTCCATCCTTGTAGTGGGAAACGTATCTCTGATCCGTCTCAATATATCCAAATCCAAGGTTTGACCAATCAATATTCTTCTTCTCCATCTTTCGAGTCCTCCGTTCTTCTACTACCATAATATTGCAATTTCTTCAAAATGTTATTTTAACCTATTATAATACTCAGTTTCCTAAAATTCAACTATTACCGTTCCATCATACTGATGGATTCAATCCCGACGCTTCCGCCCCTGACTACCTCTATCACCTTAAATTCTTCCTTCATCAGCTTGATCACAGCGTCATTCTTCGTCGCCGTCTGTACGAACTCCAGAAGCAGGCTGTCCTTCCCGTAATCGATTACCTTCGCCTTGAACGTCTCCGCAATCTGGAACAGCGCTGCCTTATCCTCCGGCGTACATCTTTGCACCTTCACATACAGAATCTCCTTCATCCTGACGAACACATCCGTAAAATCGATGACCTTAATCACCTCCACCAGACGGTTTAGCTGCTTCTTGATCTGCTCAAAGGTCTCGTCGTCGCTGACCGTCGCAATCGTCATCCTGGAAACCGTAGGATCCTCCGTCGTTCCCACGGTTAAGCTGTCCAGATTGTAGGACTTTCCGGAAAACAGTCCGGAAATCTTAGAAAGAACACCCACCTGGTTCTCCACGTACAGGGAGATCCACCGCTTCTTCATACTGTTCA
>CAJUBG010000091.1 GCA_910584575.1 uncultured Dorea sp. | reverse complement strand
ATGAAGTGGATTTGAAAAAGACGATGGAAAACTCCTATATCGACTATGCCATGAGCGTCATTGCTTCGCGTGCGCTGCCGGACGTAAGGGACGGACTTAAGCCGGTACAGAGAAGGATTCTTTATTCCATGATTGAGCTGAACAATGGTCCGGACAAGCCGCACAGGAAGTGTGCACGTATCGTGGGTGATACCATGGGTAAATATCATCCTCACGGGGACAGTTCAATCTATGGCGCGCTGGTAAATATGGCCCAGGAGTGGTCTACCAGATACCCGCTGGTTGACGGCCATGGGAATTTCGGCTCGGTAGACGGGGACGGCGCAGCCGCCATGCGTTATACCGAGGCAAGGCTGAGCAGGATTTCCATGGAATTGACGGCTGATATTAACAAGAATACGGTTGATTTTGTACCGAACTTTGACGAGACAGAGAAAGAGCCTACCGTACTGCCGGCAAGATTTCCAAATCTGCTGGTTAATGGTACGTCTGGTATTGCGGTTGGTATGGCGACGAATATTCCGCCCCACAATCTTCGGGAGGTCATTAATGCTGTTGTTAAGATTATTGATAACCAGATTGAGGACAGGGATGAGACGACCATCGAGGAGATTCTCCAGATTATAAAAGGACCTGATTTTCCGACGGGCGGTATGATTCTTGGAACCAGAGGAATTGAGGAGGCATACCGGACCGGAAGGGGGAAGATTCGCGTCCGTGCGATTTCGGATATAGAGTCCCTTCCTAATGGAAAAAGCCGGATTGTGGTGACAGAGCTTCCTTATATGGTGAATAAGGCAAGGCTGATTGAGAAGATTGCAGAGCTTGTGAAGGACAAGAAGATTGACGGGATTACAGAGTTAAGCGACCAGTCTAGCCGTGAGGGGATGAGAGTGGTCATTGAGCTTAGGAGAGATGTGAATGCCAATGTCATTTTGAATCAGTTGTACAAACATACCCAACTCCAGGATACATTTGGAGTAATCATGCTGGCTCTTATTAATAACCAGCCCAAGGTTATGAATCTTTTGGAGATGCTGAAGCATTATCTTAAGCACCAGGAGGAGGTTGTAACCCGCCGCACGCAGTATGAGCTAAATAAAGCAGAAGAAAGAGCGCATATTTTAGAAGGTTTGCTGATTGCTCTTGATAATATTGATGAAGTAATCCGTATCATCAGAGGTTCTCAGACAGTACAGGCTGCAAAGACCGAGTTGATGGAGAGATTCGGGCTTACGGATGTGCAGGCACAGGCCATTGTGGATATGCGTCTGCGTGCTCTGACTGGTCTGGAAAGAGAGAAGCTTGAGAAGGAATACAATGAGCTGATGGCTCAGATTAGCAGGTTGAAGGCGATTCTTGCGGATAGAAAGCTGCTGCTTGGTGTGATTAAGGAAGAAATTATTGTAATAAGAGATAAATATGGCGACGACAGAAGGACCGCCATTGGCTTTGACGAGTTTGATATATCTATGGAGGATCTGATTCCAAAGGAGGATGTTGTCATTACGATGACAAAGTTAGGCTATATTAAGAGAATGTCTAACGATACCTTTAAGTCACAGAACCGTGGCGGCAAGGGCATCAAGGGAATGCAGACCTTGGAAGAAGATTACGTGGAAGAACTGTTTATGACCCATACTCACCACTATATTATGTTTTTTACCAATACAGGGCGGGTATACCGGATGAAGGGATATGAGATTCCGGAGGCGAGCCGGACCTCAAGAGGAACGGCGATTGTGAATCTGCTTCAGTTGATGCCAGGTGAGAAGATTAGCGCTGTTATCCCGATTGATGATTACAGGGACGGTGAATACCTGTTTATGGCTACGAAGAAAGGTCTTGTGAAGAAGACTCCGATTAAGGAGTATGCATTTGTGAGAAAGACGGGGCTTGCAGCCATCACTCTCAGGGAGGAGGACGAGCTGATTGAGGTGAAGTATACCAACAGCGACCAGGAGGTATTCCTTGTGACTGAGTTTGGACAGTGTATCCGTTTTGATGAGAAGGACGTAAGACCTACGGGAAGGAATTCCATGGGTGTCCGCGGAATGAACCTGTCTGACAGGGATGAAGTCATTGGTATGCAGTTAAGCTCACAGGGCAGCGATCTTTTGATTGTATCTGAAAAGGGTATGGGAAAACGTACTCCGATTGATGAATTTACCTGCCAGAACCGTGGCGGTAAGGGAATTAAATGCTATAAGATTACGGAAAAGACCGGTAATGTGGTTGGAATCAAGGCTGTCAATGATGATGACGAGATTATGATTATTAATACGGAGGGAATTGTGATCCGTATGAAATGCTCTGGAATCTCTGTACTTGGACGTGTTACTTCTGGGGTTAAGCTGATTAATCTTCAGGAGGGCGATATTGTGGCAAGCATCGCTAAGGTACGGAAGGGCGATGAGGAGGATGAGGAGAAGGATGATTTAATCGAATACATTGAAACTCATGATCCGAAGGAAAAGTCGGAAGATAAATAGTAAAAAGGGGATGTCCTGAATTATGTTTTCAGGACATCCCCTTTTCCATCGGTAATATAATTATGTGCAGCAATCATTTTAGCTCACGTAAGATAATCTCAGCTACTTTTTCTACCGTAGCGCTGACAAAACGGGTACACTGTTCCTTCCTTTCCGGTGAATCCTTCTCCATACCTCTTGTAAGTACACGGCAGCATGTCCCGCCGCAGGTTTCTTTAAAATAATCGTGAAGTTCATTAGTCAGTTCAAAGCATCTGCCAATTTTGGGATCGCCAGGGGTTGTTCTCCCGAAGAAATAACCAATACACATGGTTCCGCCTGCCAGTGCGCCGCAGATGCAGCCTCCCCCTCCCAGACCCCAGGGAAAACCAGAGCTCATGGCGATTGCGTCGTCAGACATATCTAACTCAAAGTTTTTGCGGATTGCATAGATTACGGATTCGGAACAGGCGAAGCCCTGGTGAAAAATATCTACGGCATCCTGCTTAAGCTGTTCCATATTAATATTTGTGGTCATTGTAAAATCTCCTGTATTTTATTTTTAATCTATTATTTTGATAGTTTAATTATAACAATTAGTAATTTATATGTAAAGGTCTTATGAAGATAATATCGAAAAACAATAAAAATATATTGATATTCAATAAAACATGTGATATAGTAAGAAAAAGAAAAGGATGTGAATGTGTTATGAATGAACGGCTGATTCGCTTCACGAAGCTTGTGCTGGATTTTATGTTTTACAGCGGTTGGATTGTTTTCTTTACGCTTCCGTTAAGTTTAAAGTTTCTTGGAAAATATTATTCTGGCATAATTAACGAATATTTCTTATTTATGCTTGCAATATTCGGGGCTTCGGGAATATTTGGGATATTGATTATCAGACAACTTCGCAGGATGATGAAGACAGTCATACAGGAGTCCTGTTTTGTATATGAGAATGTCAAGAGCCTGAATACAATGGCTGTTTTAAGCTTCTGTATCGTCGTAATGTTCTTTATCAAGATATGTGTCCTTCCTACTCCGGCAACAGGAGTGATTGTCCTTGTATTCTTTATTGCAGCTCTGTTTTGCGAGGTACTTGCCCATGTATTTGCCAAAGCAGTAAACTATAAAGAAGAAAATGATTTGACAATATAGGGGGTGGCGCTGTGGGAATAAAGATTCATATTGATGTTATGATGGCCAGACGGAAGATTGGGCTGACAGAACTTGCAGGTAAGATAGATATCACTCCGGCGAATCTTTCTATATTGAAGAATAACAAGGCAAAGGCTGTGAGGTTTTCCACGTTGGAGGCAATATGCAGAGAGTTAGAATGTCAGCCTGGGGATATTATAGAATATCAGCCGGAGGATTAAATTTAATTATAATGGAGGTGCAATTTTATGAAGGAAAATATGTTGATTCTGAAAATCCGTGATAATTACAAGTATTTTGGAGGCTTAAGCCTGCTCTATGGCCTTATATTTACCTTTTGTATCTATAAAAACATATCAGGAATTACATTTCCCATATGTGTAGCGGTGACAATATTATTCGCCATATTGTTTATGCGGAGGATTAATTACATGCTCATGAAGAAATCTATTCCATATCTGGTTGGAATGGGGCTGCTTGGTATATCTTCAGCTTATACGACTTCAAGTTTTATGCACTTTTTTAATATTGTTGGCATTTTATTGTTATTCATGGTATTTATGATTCATCAGTTTTATAATGACTATGTATGGAATTTTCCGGCGTATATACAGAGAATTTTTATTTTAATGGGAACAACAATTCAATCTGTCCCTTATCCGTACTGGCATGGAGGCTGGTTTTTCAGCAAGGATAAGAATATCAAAAGAAATAATACATTGATTGCTGTTGTGATTGGTTTCATCGTGGCAATGGGGATTCTGTGTATAACGCTGCCTCTTTTATTGAGTTCTGATATTATGTTTTCAAAATTATTTGGGGAGATACTAAGTTATATTAATTTCTCCACCTTATTTTGGGTGAGTTTTACATTTGTTATAGGATTTACCCTTCCATACGCATTTTTTACTGCTCTTTGCAGGTATAATTTTCCGGAAGGAAAGGAACGAAAGATAAAATTCTTTGATCCGGTGATAGGAATTACGTTTACAAGTATTGTAAGCCTGATTTATCTGGTTTATTGTGCGATACAGATTATGTACCTGTTCCTGGGAATGAGCGCAGGACTTCCTAATTATGTGACATATGCGGAGTATGCAAGAGGCGGCTTCTGGGAATTATTGTTTGTCAGTGTAATTAACTTTATTATAATCCTGCTGTGTATGTACCTGTTTCGAGAAAATGTAGTCTTGAAGGTAATTCTTACAATTATGTGTGGATGTACATTTGTAATGATTGTGTCCTCCGCGTACAGAATGAAGATGTATATTAGTGAGTATAACCTTACTTTCCTTAGAATTTTGGTACTGTGGTTCTTGATTGTTTTGGCATTTATTATGATTGGAATGGTCGTAAGCATTTACAAGAAGAAGTTTCCGCTGTTCCACTATATTATTGTGATAGTATCCGTGATGTATATTGGCTTCTCTTTTTCAAGGCCGGATGTAATAATTGCAAAATATGATATTGCACAGTGGAGGAATACGGATAGGCAAGATTTCTTTTACCTCATGTATGAAACCATGTCTATTGACGCGGCGCCGGAAATTGCGAAGATTGATCTGAATGACAAGGAATGGGCATCGGTGGAAAACGAATATTTGAAACAGACCATGTACAATTATTTCCTCAATCTTTCAATGAACAATGAGGATATCTATTTCAGAAGGGCAAACTATTCCAGAATTCGGGCAAAAATAGCGGCGGATCGTTTTCTTGAAGAACATAAAGATTATAATCGAGATAATAATCGTCTGTAATCTGTTTTAGGTATTTTTAAAATCCTGTATCTATGGTAAAATAGGGTAAATATTTTAAGAATAGATAAGGAGTATTGGGAACCTATGAAAAGAATACTGTACATGGTGCTGCGCAATATCATTTTGGTTCCGTTTATGTGGTGTAAGCTGTGTTACTATGCTTCACATGTGGATAAATATACGGAAGAACAGCACTATAAGATGTTAAAGTTCATTGTACGTCGGGCCAATAAGGGGGGCAATGTAAAAATTGATGTACATGGAAGGGAGAATATTCCCGCTGAGAGTGGATTTATGTTTTTTCCAAATCATCAGGGGTTGTATGATGTGCTCGCAATCGTGGAAGCATGTCCAAAGCCTTTCTCTGTTGTGGCTAAGCAGGAGGTTGCGCATATTCAATTTTTAAAACAGGTTTTTGCCTGCATGAAAGCTTATATGATAGACAGGGACGACGTAAGGCAGGCAATGAAGGTAATAACGAACGTGTCGAAGGAGGTAATGGAGGGAAGGAATTATATTATATTTGCCGAAGGAACACGTTCTAAGAATGGGAATGAGGTACAGGAGTTTAAAGGAGGCAGCTTCAAGGCGGCGACAAGAGCAAAGTGTCCAATCGTTCCTGTTGCTTTGATTGATTCGTTTAAACCTTTCGATACGAATACAATCAGTCCCGTGACTGTACAGGTGCATTTTTTAAAACCGTTGTATTATGAGGATTATAAGGATATGAAGACGACGGAGATTGCTGCATTGGTTAAGGAAAGGGTACAGAATACAATAAGAGAATATTCTGCATTACATGAAGCATGAAGTAATTCATATTGGGACTACTTATAAAAATACAAGATATGGCTTAAATTTACTTTTCGGAAATGCCATATCTTGTATTTTCGTGCTTTATCTGTCAGTCTCTTAAGATTATCTTGCTAACTTGAACTGGCTAACCAGTTTTTTCAGGAGATCGGCCTGGCTTGACAATTCCTCGCTGGCAGCCGCCGATTGTTCTGCGGTAGCCGAGTTCGTCTGCACCACACTGGATATCTGGTCAATGCCGAGCGTTACCTGTGAAATCGATTCAGCCTGTTCTTCAGTGGCGTCAGAAATTAGAGTCATCTCAGACAAAACCTTCTGTGCACTTAAAATAACATCATGCAGAGCTTTGTTTGTCTCGTTGGAAAGATGTGTGCCTTCGGCTACGGCATGTACTGTGTCATCAATAAGAGCCGTTGTTCCCTTAGAAGCCTCCTGAGAGCGTGTTGCTAAACTTCGTACTTCGTCTGCCACTACTGCAAATCCTTTTCCGGCCTCTCCTGCGCGTGCAGCTTCTACGGCGGCATTCAGCGCCAGAATATTGGTCTGGAACGCAATATCTTCAATGGCTTTAATAACTTTGTGAATTTCCTGGGATTTTTCTTCAATGGCGTGCATGGCTGCCATCATTTGGTTCATATGGGAAGAACATACTTCAATCTGGTCATGGGTATATTGATTCTCCTCTTTGGCTATCCGCGCATGTTCTGCCGTACTTTCTACCTGATTGGATATCTCGTTAAAAGAAGCTGCTAATTCTTCCACTGAAGAAGCCTGCTCGGTTGTACCCTGAGCCAATGCCTGGGCGCTGTTTGAAACTTGTAGCCCTCCGGAGTCTACCTGTCTGGCTGCAGTATCGATCTCTGATAATGTTCTACTTAGATTATTCCGTAAACGGAATATAGAATCATGAATTGCAATATATTCGCCTTGATAGGCTTCACTTGCTGTGCTTTGGAAATCAAAATTGCCATTCGCCATTTCTGCAAGACAAAAGCTGATATCCTTGATAATAATACGGATGTTTTCCGTCATTTTGCGAATACTGTCTGAGAGCTGTCCCAACTCATCCTGACTGGAATACGTTACTGATATATTGAAATTGCCATTCGCCGTCTCTTTTGCAGCCCCTTCAATCTCTTTGAGAGGGCGGACAAAGCTTCTGGTAAGCCTTAATGCTATTAAGATGGAAATTACAACGGCGCCAACAAGAATTAATATATTAACAATTAGAGAAAAATTTGCCTGTTTTGAGAGATTCTTTGACTGTATATTTCCTGCAGTTGACTTCTCAGTAAGCAGAGTATTGATCTGCTGGCTAAGTTCTTTTGCAAGCGGAGCCGCATTTGCACGGAAATAATCTGTCGCTTCTTTAGGAGAACGGTCACTGATACGGATTGTCTCATCGCGGGCAGCAGTATATTCTTCCATTAAAGTTTGCAGATTCGCACAGAATTCTTTGTCGGCCGGCAAAGAACAGTCGCTTATCAGTTCATCTAAATCTGCTTCTATACTGTTCACGTAATCCTGGAGTTCATCTTTTAATTCTGCACGCCTGGAAGCATCTGTTTCTTGTATCAGATAGAGTACAGTTGTTCTGTGTGCCTGGAAATCCATGCCAAGTTTTCCAATGTCACCTTGAAGGAAGCCGTAGTCTGTAAGGGCAGTTCCATATGTACTGTCCATATGACGCATTAAAAACATACTGGCAACACCTGCGAGGCTTGAAATCATTACTGCAAGCAAAAATGACAATAATAATTTACTACCTATCTTCATTTTCTTCATATTGATTTCCCCTATCCCTTTGATTGATTAACTATAACCAGTTATAATATTATGAAATATATTCGGTTATAATGTAATAAGAATATCACAAAATAGCTGTAATTACTAGTAAAAATGGTAAAAAAGATAAGAAAAATGTAAAAGTGATTGACATTATTTCTAAAGTTTAGTATAATCGTAAACGTTCGGAGAAATACTCAAGAGGTTGAAGAGGCGCCCCTGCTAAGGGTGTAGGTCGGGTGACCGGCGCGAGGGTTCAAATCCCTCTTTCTCCGCTTAATGTAAGAGAGCTGTCAGAGATAAACGTTCTGACAGCTTTTTTTCTACTGATTTGCAACAGAAATATATATTGTAATTGATTGGTATGAAAATACTATATATAGTAGGGAATGAATTTAATGTAAAAAAAAGTAAAAAAAAATAAAAAAAGGTATTGACTTTATTTTTGGATAATGATATTATGGTTGAGCTGAGCCGGTGAGGCACAGCAAAAACAAAGAACCTTGATAATTAAACAATAGACAACAACCCTGAAAATTTCTTAAGAGA
>CAJUBG010000090.1 GCA_910584575.1 uncultured Dorea sp. | reverse complement strand
ACACCCACCTGGTTCTCCACGTACAGGGAGATCCACCGCTTCTTCATACTGTTCATATATTCTTCTCCTTTTCTATCTCTTTACCAAAACACTAACAATCCAGTATCATATCCTCCAGTGTACCGCCCGGCTGAATCATGGGATAAACCAGGTCCTCCGGATCAATCTCGAACTCAATGATATAGGGTGTCTTTACACTTTTCATAGCCTCGCGAAAAGCCGGCTCAATCTCCTCTGTCCGCGTCACACGGATTCCCTTCGCCCCATAGCTCTCTGCCAGTTTAATAAAATCCGGCGTATAAGGAGGACATTCCACCTCCCCGCACCTTCCCCTGCACGCCGCGCCGGATCTGAGACAGGTCATGGAGTAACGTTTTCCATAGAATAGCTTCTGCCACTGGCGCACCATACCCAGATTATTATTGTTGAAAATACAGCTTATAATCGGAAGCTCCTCCAGCACAGCCGTGGCAAGCTCCTGGATATTCATCTGCATACCTCCGTCTCCGGAGATTGAGATCACAGGCACCTCCGGATTCCCGATCTTCGCGCCGATAGCGCCCGCAAGCCCGTACCCCATGGTTCCAAGCCCGCCGGACATGAGAAGCCGCTTCTTCTCATTCAGCTCAATAAACTGCGCCGTAAACATCTGGTGCTGTCCAACGTCCGTCACCACAATGGCCTCGTCAAACACACGGTTAATGGTGTCAATCACATCCTGAGGCGTCATGATAGGTTTCTTCTTCATCTGCATGGGATGTTCACATTTCCATTCACCCACCTCGTCAAGCCATTTTTTAGTGTCACACTCCGTCACATACTCAAGCATCCGCGTAATGGCCTCTTTGGCATCCGCCACGATGGGGACGTCCACCTGTACATTCTTAGAAATAGCGGCGGTATCAATATCAATATGTACAATCTGCGCATGAGGGGCAAAGGAGTGGAGTTTCCCTGTGATACGGTCATTAAACCTTGTACCGATAGAAAACAGAAGGTCACATTCCCCCACAGCCATGTTGCAGGCATAGGCTCCGTGCATCCCCAGGTTTCCCACATAGAGAGGATGCTTCGTTGGAATAGCGCCTCTCCCCATAACCGTGGTGACCACAGGGATACAGGTACGGTCCACAAGCTCTGTAAACTCCTTGTTGGCACGGGCAATATTTACCCCGCCTCCTGCGAGGAACAGGGGACGCTTTGCCTTGCCAAGCATCTTGATGGCCTTCTTAAGCTGGCCGATATGAACCTGGGTATTGGGCCTGTATCCGCGGATATTCACCTCCGTCGGATACTCTGCGCTTCCAAGCTCTCCCATCACGTCCTTTGGAAGGTCAATCAGCACAGGACCCGGCCTCCCTGACCTGGCTATGTAAAACGCTTCCTTTACAATCCTTCCCAAGTCTTCTCTGCGGCGCACCGTCACGCCGTACTTGGTGATACTTCGGGTGATTCCCACAATATCAACCTCCTGGAACGCATCATTCCCAATCAGGTGTCTTGCCACCTGTCCGGTAAAGCATACCAACGGAACACTGTCATAGTAGGCCGTGGCAAGGCCAGTCACCAGGTTTGTCGCACCCGGCCCGCTGGTGACAAGACAGACACCCACCTTTCCGGTGCTTCTCGCATAAGCATCCGCCTCATGTACCAGCGCGACCTCCTGCCTTGGCAGGATGACCTTCGTATAATCCTGCTTGTACAGCTCGTCGCTGATATCAATGGTGCACGCCCCCGGATAGCCAAAAAGCGTGTCTACCCCCTCCTCCTTTAACGCCTTTACCAATAACTTGTTTCCGCTGATTTTTTTCATAAACATACCTCCCGTTTTTTAAGCCAATTCAGTTCTTCCATACGCTATGGAAAAAAAACACCCTAAGCGTATCGCTTAGGGCGAATATAATATCCGTGTTACCACCTAAATTCAAAGAGAGTTCTCTTTGCACTCTGCCAATACAGGAGAAGCCATGGGCAGCCAACCCCTTCTCCGATATCGTTCCCCTCTAACGCAGGGACTGCGTTGAAGCCTACTGAAGTCCACATATGGCGCCCTTTCGGTTCACTGCTCAAAGGCTACTTCCGCAAATCCATCACGAAGAATTTCCACCTGCCATCTTCTCTCTTGGCTTCCGGTATCTGCGTACTCCTCCTTGTCATAGCATTTGTCTCATGCTTTTTAAATGAATTATCACTATTATAGTTGACAGTCCAATGGTTGTCAACCGGATATTTTTATCCATTTTCTGTCAGACTTCCGCCACCTTCGCCGCAATCCCCTCCCAGGAGATCCGGCTTACATCCGCAGTCCTTCTCTCCCTGGTGCGGATACTTGCAAGCAGCGCCTCCGCCAGCCTCTCCTCAAACGCCGGCAGCGTCTCCGGTACAGGTTCATCCGTATTCCTCATCTGCGGCATCTCAACAAACCTGACATCCCCTCCCGGCGCAGCCTCCATAAGCCACTTGCGGATTCCCGGAAGGTCCGACATCACCACGCGGTCCCCGCACGCCAGCGCCTCAATCACCGTAAGGGGCAGGCCGTCAAAGAAGGAGGGCAGCACAAAAATATCGCTCTCCTGATAAACTTTTGCCAGCTCAGGCTGAGACAGCCTTCCCAGAAAACGGACTTCATACGGACACTTAGCGGCCATCTGCCGAATCTGTTCATACTCCTCTTGATTCCCCGCACTCCCCGCGAGCTGCACAAGAAGCTCGTCACCCGTGCAGGCTCTCTCTAGTGAATATAAGACAGAAAGACTCCGAATCAGGCTCATCACACCCTTTTTCTCCGCAATCTTCCCTGCAAACACAATTCTCGTGACACCGTCCTTCTTCTTATCCCCGCCGCCATGGAAAATCTGGCTGTTATAACCCATTCCCACAGTCTCAAGCTTTTGAGGGTCCGCCTTATAAACCGCAAGCACCCCCTCCCTCTGTGCCTCCTGTGGCACAAAGATCCGGTCAAGCTTTTGAATTTGTTTCCGGATAAAATCTCTTTCCAAATCCGTTTTACACATCTGTCTGAGATCCGTATTGTGGCAAAACCCATAGACCCTGCGCTTCGGGAAATGCTCTCTCACAAGAGCAGTCAAAAGATACAGATGATGGCACAGGATTAAGTCCGGATTACATTGTTCGACTGCCTGGGTAATGACTTTAAGAAAAGCTCTCTCAAACTGCGCCCTCATCTCTTTTGTCATGTCACAATAGCGTGTACTTTTGTAAGGCATCTCATCCGACATTCCCACGATTGGGTAGGGCAGCTCTCCTTCTTCAAAATACACAGGATAAAAGTCCACGCCCTTTGGCAGCTCTACCGCATCCTCCCTGTATACCCCTGCAACCACCGCCTGGGTATGCCCCTTACGCCCATACTCCTTCACCAGCTCAGTCAGATAGATGCCGCTGCCCGTACTGTTAGGCTTCTGTGCCGTAATACTAAGTATCCTCATGGCCTACAACTCGTTTGCCGGCATACGCTCATACACCGTAAAATAATATTCCAAATCAAAACAGGTCTGCTCCTCGCTGATCTTCGTCATAATCCACTCCCTGTCTTCATCCAGATTCGGGAAATAGGAATCTGCGTCATAGGCATGGTTAATCTTGGTAACAAGAGCCTCGTCGCACAGAGGAAGCATAGCCCGATAGATGCTCTCGCCTCCGACCACATACGCCTCTCCCTTATGCTTTCCAATCTCCACAAGGGCCTCGTCTATATTGTGAACCACCACGGCGCCCTCCACATGATAATCCTTATCCCTGGTAATCACGATATTCACACGGTCCTTAAGAGGCTTGCCCTGGGGAAAACTCTCCAGCGTCTTCTTACCCATGATAATAATATTTCCCAATGTCGTCTCGCGGAAAAACTTCAAATCCGCAGGGATACTCCACATAATCTTATTATCTTTTCCTATCGCCCAATTCTTATCAACTGCAACAATTAATTTCATTTTTCCTCTCTCCTTTATAATTTTTATTTTTACTAAACCGCGACTGGAATATTCCGAATCTGTTCATGTGTCTCGTAGTTGTTAAGCTTCACATCCTCCGGTGTAAATTCATAAAAATCACGAATCTCTGGATTCAGCCAGAACTTTGGCGCGCCAAGCGGCTTTCTGCCAATCAATTCCTTCACTAAGGGTATATGCCTGTCATAAATATGCGCGTCCGCAATCACATGCACCAGCTCTCCTGCCTCCATGCCGCAGACCTGCGCCAGCATATGCATCAGGACCGCATACTGGCACACATTCCAGTTATTAGCCGTAAGCACGTCCTGGGAACGCTGGTTCAAGATTCCGTTCAATACCAGCCGGTCACTTTCCTTCTTCTTCGTCACATTAAACGTCATACTATATGCACAGGGATACAGCCGCATCTCATGCAAATCCTGATGAACGTAGAGATTCGTCATGATCCGTCTGCTGTATGGATTGTTTTTAAGGTCATAGATTACCCTGTCAATCTGGTCAAACATCCCCTCCCTATACTCATGCTTCACCCCCATCTGGTAGCCGTACGCCTTGCCGATTGAGCCCTCCTTGTCCGCCCAACTGTCCCAGATGTGGCTGTTCAGCTCATGGATATTATTGGATTTCCTCTGCCAGATCCATAACAGCTCGTCCGTACAGCTCTTAATCGCCGTCCTGCGAAGGGTCAAAGCCGGAAATTCTTCCGCCAGATTGTAACGGTTCACCACGCCGAAGCGCTTGATCGTATAAGCGAGGCTTCCGTCCTCCCACCTGGGACGCACCTTCTCGCCGGTGGTATCTGTTCCATTTTCCAATATATCCCTGCACATATCAATGAAAACTCTATCTGCATAACTCATATATCGGTTTACCTCCAAATAATGATAAACTGTATGCGCTTTCAAATAAATCTGCGCACCAGTGCAATTTATTATACCATGGTTTGTAAATTTATACCATGGTTTATACACAAAAAAAAGAACGCCCTGTCCTTTTTCTTCCCCCAATCTCCCGAATCGAGCGTCCGGCAAGATATTCATTCACAGCGCTCGTCTGCGCCTTGTCATACGCCTGGAAAATGAACCGCGCCCTCCTGGGATTGTGGTACACCTTCCAGTATCCGTTCATAATTTCCCCTTTACCGCCCTGCTTGATAAAGGCTTTCACATCCTCGATGGGATAGTTTAAAAATGCCCCTATTTCATGAGGAAATCCTCTATTCTCACAGGCATACCGGCAAACTCTTTCAGAAAGCCGCCCAAGTGCCGACTCAAAGTCCTCGCAGGAGTATCCATAATTTTCCAAAAAATTTCTAACCTCATCCCTTCTCAAATATGCAGATAATTCATTTCTTCTGTATAAAAATACCAGACGCCTCCCCTTATTCTCCGACAGAATCTTATATTCCATGTCAGTCCCCTCAAAAACCTTCTGAAACTCCTGGCAAAACTCCTTCTCCACGCTTACCATACAGGCAGCCTTAAGCCCCTTCAGAAATGGGGCGCACTGGAAAATAATTCTAACCTGAAGGCTCTTTCTGATATATTCATTGGAAAACAGGAACGTTACAACTTCAACAGGCATATTTCCTCCTACACATTTTGATTCATCTATACTGATAGGATTTTCTCATTCAGGCAAATTTATCCCTCTTTCTCCGCCAAAGACTAATAACACAAAAACAGCCGAACCATCTATGGCTCGGCTATGTTATACAACACCTTCTCCAACATTTTCTCCAGCGCTGCCTTCTCTTTCTTATTCATTCCCAGGGTAAACTTCTTATCGATCTTCTTCCTGTCCGCCTCCATCCGCCTCTGGATATCATAGGCTTTCTCTGTCAGGTAAATATTATTGCACCGCTTATCCCTGTCACTTGGCACAGAAAGGATATACCCCTTCTCATCCAGCCGCTTTAAAAGCCCTGTCACAGTGGGGTTGCGCAGGCTTAACGCCTTCTCAATATCCCTCTGGTTCACAGCCTCCTCGCTGCTGCGGAACAGATAATCCAGCACAGCGCACTGGGACGCAGTAATCCCGATGGTCTTAAGAAGTTTGTTAAAATCCTTCTCATAGATTGTATTAATCTGCTTGAACATGAAGCCAATCGGCATCCGTTCCTTCATCCCTTTAACCCCCTGCCGTATATCTTAGCGCTTCTTAAGTTCAGCTTACAGCGCCGTCCCTGGCAGATACCGCTGCCTCCATCTGTCTCATCTTCTTTAGTTCCCTGACCGCGCAAACCATAGCCGCCATTGCCGCAGCCCCGTCTGCAATAGGTCCCGCATACATTACTCCGTCGATTCCCATAAATATCGGAAAAATCAGAATCAGAGGCAGTAGAAAAATAACCTGCCTGGTCAGGGACACCACGATTCCAAGCTTCGCCTTCCCAATCGAAGTAAAAAATCCAGACGACATAGGCTGGATACCATTTATAAAGGTCATCATCATGAAAATCCGGAAATATCTCTCTGCAAAACGGAAGTATTCTTCACTGCCTGTCCCGAAAATCCCAACCAGTTGTCTGGGAAAGAGCTGAAAACAGCAGAAAAAAAGAATCCCCACCATCATGGAGAGCCTAAATGCCTTAAGGAACGTCTCTCTGACTCTGTCATATCTTCCCGCCCCGTAATTAAAGCCCCAAATCGGCTGACAGCCCTGGGAAATCCCGATACAGATTGCCATGAATACCATATTGACTTTGGAAATGACCCCCACGCACGCCAACGGAATATCCGTCCCATACACAGAAGAAGCCCCGTAATATCTCAGGGTATTGTTCATAGTAATCTGAACCACAGCCATGGCAATCTGATTAATACACGCAGCCATTCCAAGGGACGCAATCGCCTTCATAAAAGCACCTTTAGGCCTTAACATAGCCAAAGACAGCTCCATGTTACGAAATCTGACAAAATACAGAATCACCATAAAGCCGGACACCACCTGCCCAATCACGGTTGCCCAGGCAGCCCCTTTAATTCCAAGATGGAAGCCAAAGATAAACAATGGATCCAGAATGGTGTTCAGGATTGCACCGGTCAGCATACAGGTCATAGAGTAGGTGGGGCTTCGGTCAGCACGAATCAGATGGTTCCCGCCTGTGGTCAGGATCAGGAAGGGAATCCCGAAAGCCGTGATTCCCGTATAATCCTGTGCGAATGGAAGAACCTCCGGGGTAACCCCGAACACCTCAAGCAGAGGGTCTAAAAATATCAGCACCACGCCCGCAATCACAATGCCGCAGATCGCAAGCATCGCCAGTCCGGTTCCCACAATCCGGCTTGCCTTCTTGTGGTTCCCTGCGCCTGATTCCAGATTATAGTTCGACGAGCTGCCGATACCGAGCAGAAGCGCCGTGGCTGTACAGATGATAGACACTGGAAACGCGATGTTCGTCGCCGCATTGCCAAGCATACCCACTCCCTGCCCTATAAAAATCTGATCCACAATATTGTACAGAGAGCTGACCAGCATACTGATAATCGCCGGTATGGCAAACTTAGCGATCAGCTTTCCCGTCTTTTCCGTGGCAAGGGGATTCACTTCTACTCCACACTCATTCATTCTCTCACTCATATTTTTGTCTTACGGTCTCTGTCCCATACCGCCTTCCAGTGTAATCGTCTCACCACTCATATACTTGAAGTCCGGTGACGCAAGCTGTACGCAGACACGTCCAATCTCAAGCTCAGCATCTCCGTAATGGCCTGCCGGCGGCATCTTCACGTTCTGCTTAAATGCTTCCGGATACGCCTTCTCGAAATTCTCAAGCTGCGCCGTCCATGCAAGAGGACAGATAATATTCACATTGATGCCGTCTTTTCCCCACTCTGTCGCAGCTACACGGGTCAGGCCGCGCACGCCCTCCTTTGCCGCTGCATAGGCACACTGGCCGAAGTTGCCGAACAGTCCTGCGCCGGATGCAAAATTAATGACTGTTCCCTTCGTCTCCTTCAAATGGGGATGACACGCCTTCATGTAATAGAAGGTCGCATAAAGTCCGGAATAAACCGCAAGGTCAAACTGCTCAGTGGTATGGTCCTCCAGCGTAACACCCGATGCGGAGGCCTGGGCATTGTTGATGAGCACGTCAATCCGTCCAAAGGTATCCATCGCCTGCTTTACAACGTTGCCAACCACCGTCTCGTTGTCGGCCCCTGCGGACACGTCCGCCTGTACGGCTAAAACCTTAATCCCGTACAATCTCTCAAGCTCCTCCTTGGCATCCTCAAGCTTCTTCACATTCCTTCCTGTAATCACAAGGTTGGCGCCCTCCTTCGCATATGCGGTAGCAATCCCATATCCGATAGAGCCGCATCTGCCGTCACTTAAGACTGAGCGTCCTCCTCCCGTGATAATCGCCGTCTTTCCTGTTAAAAATCCCATATGGCATTCTCCTTCCTGATTCAAAAATCTACTAAAATTCGCTCTAAGATTAGGATATCACTTTTTGGACAGGAAAACAACCAAAAAAAATCAGATAAATGATATCTCATCTATCTGATTCCTTCTAAGAGCGACAGACGGGGTTCGAACCCGCGACCCCGACCTTGGCAAGGTCGTACTCT
>CAJUBG010000089.1 GCA_910584575.1 uncultured Dorea sp. | reverse complement strand
GATTCAGGAGAAGCATTTGACGGGAATCGTGGTATGCTCATGCTCACCGCGTATGCATGAGGCGACCTTCAGAAAGGCGGCTGAGCGCGCAGGATTGAACCCGTATATGGTGGAAATCGCCAACATCCGTGAACACTGTTCTTGGATTCACAAGGATATGGACGAGGCCACCAAGAAGGCGGTTATCCTGATGAGGGCGGCAGTTGCCAAGGTGAACTTAAATACACCCCTTCAGGCGGGAGAGAGCCGCGTTACCAAGCGCGCCCTGGTCATCGGCGGCGGTATCGCAGGTATCCAGACTGCCCTTGACATTGCAGACGCAGGTTATGAAGTTGATATTGTGGAGAAGACCCCAAGCATTGGCGGAAGGATGTCACAGCTTGACAAGACCTTCCCTACACTGGACTGCTCTGCATGTATCCTGACACCTAAGATGGTGGAGGCGTCAGCCCACGAGAAGATTACCATCTATACATACAGTGAAGTAGAAAAAGTCAGCGGCTTCGTAGGCGATTTCACCGTAGATATCCGCAAGAAGGCAAGAAGCGTGGACATGGACAAATGTACGGGCTGCGGTGTCTGCCAGGAGAAATGTCCGTCCAAGAAAGCGCCGAGCGAATTTAACAGGGGGCTTAACACAAGAAGCGCAATCTACACGCCGTTTGCACAGGCAATACCCAACGTTCCGGTGATTGACCGCAATGAGTGTATCAAGTTCAAGACCGGAAAATGCGGAATCTGCTCAAAAGTATGTCAGGCGAAAGCCATTGACTATGAGCAGAAGGATGAGATTATTTCAGAGAAATATGGCGCTATTGTGGTTGCCACAGGATTTGACACCATCAATCTTGACAAATATGACGAGTATGCGTACAGCCAGAGCAAGGATGTCATCACATCCCTGGAATTAGAGCGTGTGATGAACGCGGCAGGGCCGACCCACGGACATTTAGAGCGTCTTTCCGACGGAAAAGCGCCTAAGGAGATTGTGTTTATCCAGTGTGTGGGAAGCCGCTGCTCTGACGACAGAGGAAAACCTTACTGCTCTAAGATTTGCTGTATGTACACAGCAAAACACGCGATGCTGATTCGAGACAAGTATCCGGACGTAAATGTAACAGTATTTTATATTGACGTCCGTACGCCAGGTAAGAATTTTGACGAGTTTTACAGAAGGGCAGTCGAGCAGTACGGAGTAAACTATATTAAGGGACAGGTTGGAAAGGTTATTCCACAGCCTGACGGAAAGTTATTGGTACAGGGTTCAGACCTGCTTGACAACAGGCAGATTTTGAAAGAGGCAGATATGGTAGTTCTTGCCACAGCCATCGAGCCGAATCCGGACGTGCGCAAGATTGCCACCATGCTGACCGCAAGTATTGATACCAACAATTTCCTGACAGAAGCCCATGCAAAACTCCGTCCGGTAGAATCGCCCACAGCCGGAATCTTCTTATCAGGAGTATGCCAGGGACCAAAAGACATTCCGGAGACGGTTGCACAGGCAGGAGCCGCTGCCGTGAAAGCTATTGGGCTGCTTGCAAAGGATAAGCTTCTCACTAACCCATGTACCGCTAAGGCAGATACCTTACTGTGTAACGGATGCTCTACCTGTGAGAATGTGTGTCCTTACGGTGCGATTACTTATGAAGACCAGGAGGTCAATGACCATGGAATCCGTGAAACCCGCCGTGTGGCAGTAGTCAACAACGCGCTCTGCCAGGGCTGCGGCGCATGTACCGTTGCATGTCCGTCAGGCGCCATGGATCTTAAGGGCTTCTCAAATAGACAGATTATAGCGGAGGTGGATGCAATATGCCGTTAGAAAATAAAGAATTCAAACCCAAGATTGTAGCGTTCTGCTGTAACTGGTGCAGCTATGCGGGAGCCGATTTGGCGGGGAGCAGCAGGCTTACCTATCCCGCGGACGTAAAGATCATCCGTGTGCCATGCTCATGCCGTGTGAATCCTATGTTTATCTTAAGGGCATTTGAAAAAGGCGCGGACGGAGTCATCATGTGCGGATGCCATCCGGGAGACTGCCATTACAGCACAGGCAACTACTATGCGAGAAGGCGTATGACGCTATTGTTCTCCATGCTTGATTACATCGGCGTGGAAAATGGGCGTACCCGCGTGGAGTGGGTGTCAGCGGCAGAGGGTGTGAAGTTCTCTGAAACCATGAACAGTTTTGTGGAGAAAATCTATTCTCTCGGTGAAAACGTAAGATTGGGGGATTTGAGATGCAAGAATTAATTAACCGTGCAAAAGAGCTGCTGGCAGACGGAACTGTGGCACGGGTTCTCGGCTGGAAGGCCGGAGACTTGCCTTACAATCCGGAACCGGCTTATTTCGAGACAGAAGAAGATTTAAAAGATTTTGTTTACAATGGCTTCTGTGGGGCAAATTTAAGCAAATATATGATTGAGGCTTCCAAAATGGAAGGAAAGACCATGGTTTGTCTTAAGCCGTGCGATACATACAGCTTCAACCAGTTAATCAAAGAGCATCGGGTAGACAGAGACAAGGCTTACATTGTCGGCGTGGGGTGCAAAGGAAAGCTGGATATTGAAAGAATCAAAAAGCAGGGAATTAAGGGAATCGAGAGCATCGAGGGCGCCGAGATTACAGACGAGGCCGACAGCTTAAAAATCCAGACCATTTACGGGGAGAAAACCCTTGCTTACGCAGACGCCATGTTAGAGAGATGCCATGTCTGCAAGGGAAAAGACCATATGGTTTTTGACGAGCAGATTGGGGAATCCAAGGAGACCAAGGACGCAGAGCGTTTCGACGAGGTTGCAAAGATTGAGGCCATGACACCGGAGGAGAAATTTGCGTTTTTCCAGAGTGAGTTAAGCAAATGTATCCGCTGCAATGCCTGCAGAAATGCCTGTCCGGCATGTAGCTGCCGCAAGTGTGTGTTCGACAGTACGAAGTTTGACAGCTCACAGAAGGCCAATGTTGACTCCTTCGAGGAGAAGATGTTCCACATCATCCGCGCGTTCCATGTGGCAGGAAGATGTACGGACTGCGGCGAGTGCAGCCGTGTATGTCCTCAGGGAATCCCGCTGCACCTGTTTAACCGCAAGTTTATCAAGGATATTGATGAATTATACGGCGAATACCAGGCGGGAGCAGATACCGAATCAACAGCGCCGCTTACCGACTATACGTTTGAGGACGCGGAGCCAAGTATTGTAGGAAAGAGGGGATAATGTATGTATAAGATAGCCAAAGAAAATCTTTCCGCATTATTCCAGTTAATCGCGGATAATCAAGAGCTGTATCTTCCGGTAAAGACCGCGGGGCAGACCAACTTCGGGGCGTGGAGTAAAGATGCAGAGGTAGACCTTGACACATTAAAGACCGTTAAATCGGCAAAAGACGCATTTTTCCCTCAGAGCGAAGGGCTTTACACCGTCCGTAAAGAAGGAAAAAAGATGTCCATTGAGCCGGAGAGCTTAAAAGAGCAGGATTTTGTGGTATTTGGCATGAAAGCCTGCGACGTAAAAGGCATGGAGGTGCTGGACAAAGTATTCTTGTCAGACCCAGTCGATACATTCTATGCGGCAAGAAGGGATCATGGGACGATTGTGGCTTTGGCCTGCCATGAGCCGGAGGAAACCTGTTTCTGTAAGGTGTTCGGCGTGGACGCTGCTAATCCTGCTTCCGACGTGGCAGTCTGGACGTCAGGGGAAGATCTCTATTGGAAGGCATTGACAGAAAAAGGAGAAGCTCTTACTGAGGTTGTGAAAGAGCTCTTTACAGACGATGCAGACGGCGAGGCGAAGGTAGAGGCGGAAAAAGAAAATATCCATAAGATTGTGGAGAAGCTGCCATATATGAACCTTTCCCTGGAAGGCTGGAACGGGGATGCCCTCTCCGAGAAGTTTGATTCTCCAATCTGGGAGGAATTATACAAGCCATGTCTGGCATGCGGCACCTGTACCTTTGTGTGCCCTACCTGCCAGTGTTATGATATCAAGGATTATACGGCAGGAAACAGCGTATCCCGTTATAGATGTTGGGATTCCTGCATGTACTCAGACTTTACAATGATGGCCCACGGCAATAACCGTACCAGCCAGATGCAGAGATTCCGCCAGAGATTCATGCACAAGCTGGTCTACTATCCGGCCAATAACGACGGAATGTACTCCTGCGTGGGCTGCGGGCGCTGTGTGGAGAAATGCCCCCAGGCACTTAACATTGTGAAGGTTGTGAAGGCATTTCAGAATCAGGGAGGTGAAAAATAATGGGTGAATGTACATGTCATAAGAATTATACATTAGATACTCTCATCCCTCAGGTGGGCGTGATTACGGATATCCGTCAGGAGACGCCGGATGTAAAGACATTTCGTGTAAATGCACCGGAGGGCGGCAAGCTGTTCGAGCACATGCCGGGACAGTGTGCAATGGTCTGCGCGCCTGGTATCAGCGAGGGTATGTTTTCCATTACTTCTTCTCCGACCAATAAAGAATACCAGGAATTCAGTATTAAACAGTGCGGAATTCTGACGGACTATCTCCACAGCCTTGAGGTGGGCGACGAGATTACGGTCCGCGGGCCATACGGTAATTCTTTTCCGGTAGAGACAGAGCTTCGGGGAAAGAACCTGCTGTTCATTGCAGGCGGTATCGGGCTTGCGCCCCTTCGTTCAGTCATTAACTATGTGCTGGATAACCGTGAAAATTACGGGACGGTGGATATTGTCTATGGCTCACGTTCCGCGGAGGATTTGGTGCAGTTAAAAGAGATTCAGGAGGTCTGGATGAAGGCAGAGGGCGTCAACGTCTATCTGACCATCGACAGAGAGCAGGACAATTGGGACGGACATGTGGGATTTGTTCCAAACTACGTAAAAGAGCTTGGATTTGATACGGACAGGACAGCATTGGTCTGCGGCCCTCCGATTATGATTAAGTTCGTGCTTGCGGGCCTCAAAGAGCTTGGATTTACGACTGAGCAGGTATATACCACGTTAGAGCTGCGCATGAAGTGCGGGGTCGGTAAATGCGGACGGTGCAATATTGGCTCGAAGTATGTCTGTAAAGACGGCCCGGTATTCCGGTATGATGAGATTGACGAACTTCCCAATGAATACTAAAGGCTCACCAGTTTAGCCATGTAGGGATATATATGCAGGGTTCGTGTATGCTTGCATACTAAGAACCATGAATATATATCCAAGAATGGGCGGAACGCCCATTCGGCGAAAAACGTAGCAACGGGACGTTGTGGAAAAGCTGCGAAGCAGCGGTTTTGAGCGTGCATGGCGAAACGTCCGATAGCCATATAATTTAGAGAAAGGATACGAATAACATGGAAAATATGGTAAATGTATATTTTAGCGGTAAGCGTTACAGTGTTCCGGCAGACCTGACAATCATGACCGCCATGGAATACGCCGGTTATACATGGAAAAGAGGATGCGGCTGCCGCCATGGTTTCTGCGGTGCCTGTGCAACCGTATACCGTATCAAGGGAAAGAATGAATTAAAGACCTGCCTTGCCTGCCAGACTCAGGTAGAGGAGGGAATGTATGTGGCAAGCATTCCGTTTTTCCCGACTGATAAGAGAACCTATGAGATTGAAGATATCAAGCCGACTCAGCAGATTATGATGGAGCTTTATCCGGAAATTTATAGCTGTATCGGATGTAATGCCTGCACAAAGGCATGTACCCAGGACTTAAACGTTATGCAGTATATCGCATATGCCCAGCGGGGAGAGTTCGAGAAGTGCGCGGAGGAATCCTTCGACTGTATCGGCTGCGGCTGCTGTACCGTAAGATGTCCCGCAGGTATCTCCCATCCCCACGTAGGTGTTCTGGCAAGGAGGCTTACAGGAAAATACATTGCACCGAAGACCGAGCATCTTGCGAACCGTGTAGAGGAGATTAACAAAGGTGAGTATGACGGGCTGATTGAGCAGATTATGCAGAAGCCAATCACAGAGATGCAGGAACTTTATAATACCAGAGAGATTGAGAAGTAAAGGAGGGCGTAAATATGTATGCACCATATCCAGAGAATATGATGGAATCCATTAAAAAGGTGGAGGCTACAAGAGAAAAACGTATGTCTACGGAACCTAGACGTCTGACTGCTGATGAAAAAGATGCTCTCCTTAAGGAATTCCATCCGGACTATAATCCTGATGCGTTTGCAGAAATCAAAGTAGGGGCGAACAAAGGACAGAAGGCGCCTTTAGAGCTTACGAAAATGCTTCATTCTACCAGCCGTATTGCAAATGAGGAGATTGATATCACAAAAATCGACTACGACGTAGACGTACTTGTCATCGGCGGCGGCGGCGCCGGCTCCTCCTGTGCCATCGAGGCCCACAACGCAGGGGCAAACGTTATGATTGTCACAAAACTTCGGATCGGCGACGCCAATACCATGATGGCGGAGGGCGGTATCCAGGCTGCGGATAAGGAAAATGATTCTCCGGTACAGCATTATCTGGACTGCTTTGGCGGCGGGCATTTTGCGGCAAGGCCGGAGTTGGTAAAGCGTCTTGTCATGGAGGCTCCTGACGCAATCAAATGGCTTAATGAGCTTGGCGTTATGTTTGATAAGGATGCAGACGGACGCATGGTAACGACTCACGGCGGCGGTACCTCCAGAAAGAGAATGCATGCATGTAAGGATTACTCCGGCGCAGAGATTATGCGTACCCTCCGCGACGAAGTATTGAACCGTCAGATTCCGGTGGTAGAGTTTACCTCCGCAGTAGAGATTATCAAAGACGAGAAGGGGCAGGCGGCAGGCGCGGTCTTGCTCAACATGGAGACAGGCGACTACTCTGTCGCAAGGGCTAAGACAGTCGTAATCGCAACAGGCGGCGCCGGAAGAATGCATTACCAGGGCTTCCCCACCTCCAACCACTATGGTGCAACGGCAGACGGGCTTGTGTTAGGATATCGGGCGGGAGTACCCCTTCTTTATCAGGATTCCATCCAGTACCATCCGACAGGCGTAGCCCATCCTGTACAGATTCGCGGCGCGCTTGTTACTGAGAAGGTTCGTTCTGTGGGCGCTCAGCTTGTCAACGCCGAGGGTGAGGCATACATCCATCCATTGGAGACCCGCGACGTCAATGCGTCAGGCGTGATCCGTGAGTGCAGGGAGGGACGAGGCGTAGAGGCTCCCGGCGGACAGAAGGGCGTATGGCTTGATACTCCAATGATTGAATTGATTGGCGGAGAGGGCACCATTGAAAAGAGAATTCCCGCAATGTTCCGTATGTATATGAATTATGGGATTGATATGAGAAAGGTTCCGATTCTGATTTATCCGACGCTGCATTACCAGAACGGCGGTCTTGAGATTGACGGGGAAGGCTTTACCAAGACAATCCCGAATCTCCTGGCGGCAGGAGAGGCGGCAGGCGGTATTCATGGAAGAAACCGGCTGATGGGCAATTCCCTTCTTGACGTGATCGTATTTGGGCGCAATGCAGGTAAGAAGGCGGCGGCGAAAGCAAAAGAAGTAGAGCTTGGCGCTATGAATATCGACCATGTAGCGGCTTACGAGGAAGAACTTAAGGGGGCAGGCATAGCTTCAGGAGAGGTATCACCGCTTTTGCTTCCGAAATATGCCCGGCATGAGAGATAGGAAATCATTTGCCTGTACAGTTGATTTCACGAAAGGGACGGCAAATAGACGGACTGTACAGGCGCTGAAAAATATGTAAGGAGATTAGACTATGCGTGAGATAGAAGTAAGCAAGATTACGGATGTCGTAGAAAAGCTTTGTATCGAAGCAAATAATCATCTTCCCAACGACGTAAAGTGTGCGATTAAAGATTGCCGCGCGTGCGAGGATGGTGAGATTGCAAAGGGAGTTCTTGATAATATTATCGAGAACTTCGAGATTGCGGATAATGAGTGCGTACCAATCTGTCAGGATACAGGTATGGCATGCGTATTCCTTGAGATTGGCCAGGACGTACATCTGACTGGCGGCAACCTTGCGGATGCGGTGGACGAGGGTGTGCGCCGTGGTTATGACAAGGGATACCTTCGGAAATCTGTTGTAAAGGATCCGGTGCGCCGTGGAAACACGGGTGACAATACGCCGGCAATGCTCTATACGGAAATCGTTCCGGGCGAGCAGATTAAGATTACGGTAGGGCCAAAGGGCTTCGGAAGTGAAAATATGAGCCAGATTCGTATGTTCAAGCCTTCCCATGGGTTACAGGGAATCAAGGATTTCATTCTGGAGGTAGTAGAGACGGCAGGCCCGAACCCATGTCCGCCTATGGTGGTAGGCGTGGGAATCGGAGGAACCTTTGATAAGGCGGCTCTCCTTGCAAAGAAAGCGCTGATGCGCCCCATCGATTCCTCCAATCCGGATGCGTTCTATGCAGATTTGGAGAAAGAGATGTTAGAGAAGATTAACAAGCTTGGAATCGGACCACAGGGCTTCGGCGGAAAGACTACGGCAATCGGATTAAACATTGAGACTCTCCCGACCCACATTGCAGGCATGCCATGTGCAGTCAACATTAACTGCCATGTCACACGCCACAAAACGGAGGTGATTTAGATGGCGGCAAAGAAGATTACATTACCATTGACAGAAGAACTTGCAAAGAC
>CAJUBG010000088.1 GCA_910584575.1 uncultured Dorea sp. | reverse complement strand
CCATATCCCTTCCCATGCCTCCATAAACTGTCCGATCATGTGTCCAATCTGAATCGTACAAACTGTCTGCGCACAAGCAGATTGGCAGCCTTGGAAATGCCTTTTTCAGCTTTTCCATTAGACGCCAGCAGGCTTTCCTTTCACAGTCCTGCTTCTCCATCTCTTTCCCGTCTTCATTGTCCACAAATTCCGTCTGAATACTGACCAGGATTTTCGGATGCAGCACCAGTTTCGCCTCCAGCACATAATAATAATTCTCGCGGTATTCTCTTTCGGTTCCCCTATTATGCGTCCGATGCAGACTCTCCCCGTCCAATTCCTTCCGGGTGCTGTGAAGCTGTGTCCCATCTATAATAACCTGCCAGTATTTTCCTCGGATGCTTCATAGTAAAACCTCCTCTCTTTTATGGGTGTGCGAAAAAATAGTTTTGTGGTTAATTCTATTATCTCGCATTTCCCCGTAAAATGGGAGGTTTTTTTATTAAATTTTTTTAAGCGTCAAAGCTGAACCCCTTATATAACGGTTGTATTCATTATCGGTATGGGCTATAATATAGCGTATGAATTTGGCTTGATAGAGTGTAGCTTAGAATTTATTTTTATAGAAGGGATAGGAATGAACAAGATTACAAGCACGTCGAACGCAAAGGTAAAACGTCTGGTGAACCTTAAGAAGAAACGGAGGGCAAGGGATGAGGAAAAGGTATTTCTGGTGGAGGGAATCCGGATGTTTCGGGAGGCGCCTAAAGAGATATTAAACGAGGTCTATGTATCGGAGTCATTTTACAAAAAAGAACGGAGTGTGGCTGATGATCTTCTTGCATCCTTTGAGGTATTGTCGGACACGGTGTTTGATTATGTGTCGGATACGCGGACACCCCAGGGTATTCTGTGCGTAGCGAAGCAGATGGAGTATACACTGGATACAGTAGAGGGAGGAGACAAGCCCCATATTGTGGTGCTTGACCGCCTGCAGGATCCCGGCAATCTGGGAACTATTTTCCGGACGGCGGAAGGGGCGGGTGTGACGGGAATTATTATGGACCGTGAATGTGTGGACATCTATAATCCCAAGACAATCCGTTCCACCATGGGTTCAATCTACCGTATGCCCTTCTGTTATGCCGCGAATCTGGCGGACGCAATCAGTTTTTTAAAGGAGAGGGGTATCCGGACCTATGCGGCGCATCTGGAGGGAGCGCGGGATTATGATGAGGAGGACTATTGCCGTCCATGTGCATTTCTGATCGGAAATGAAGGGAATGGGCTTACCAAGGAGATTGCGGATTTGGCGGATAATTATATTAAGATACCCATGAAGGGGCAGGTAGAGTCGTTGAATGCGGCGATTGCTGCGTCGGTGCTGATGTTCGAGGCGGCGAGGCAGCGTCGGACTATGTCCGATAGGATTGTATATTAAGAAAGGTGTGAGAAAATGCAGCCTGTAATTGATTTGTCAAAAGAATACGGCCTGGTGTTGGACGGAGGCGGCGCGCGGGGCGCATACCAGATTGGCGCATGGAAGGCTCTTTCGGAAGCGGGAGTGAAGATAAGCGCCGTGGCGGGAACGTCGGTAGGCGCTCTCAATGGCGCGCTAATCTGTATGGGCGATATTGAGAAGGCCGAGAATATATGGAGAGAGATGACATTTTCGTCGGTCATGGATGTGGACGACGAGTGGATGGAGCGCCTGTTTCAGAAGCAGACCACCATCAAGGAGTTCCTGAACGAGGGCTGGAGGATGCTCAAAGACGGCGGCGTGGATGTGACGCCTCTGCGAGAGCTGATACATGAGACAGTGGACGAGGAGGCAATCCGCGGCTGCGGCAAAGAATTCTGTCTGCTTACCTTTTCGGTGTCAGAATTTAAAGAACTGGATTTAAGCATCGACGATATTCCGGAAGGGCTTTTGGAGGACTTCCTGCTGGCCAGCGCATATTTGATTGGCTTCAAGAATGAAAGGATTCAGGGTAAGAAATATATTGACGGCGGCGTGGTGAATAATGTACCATTGAATTCATTGGTTAAGCGTGGGTATGAGGATATCATAGCCGTGCGGATTTACGGCCCTGGGAGAGAGCCCCGCGTGCGGATGCCCCAGGAGAGCGAGAAGTATGAGATTGCGCCGAGAGTGAAGCTTGGAAGCATTATCGAATTTTCGGGGAAACGAAGCCGCCAGAATCTTGTAATCGGGTACTACGATGCGAAGCGGATGCTGTACGGGCTTGAGGGAACCATTTACTATTTAGAGCAGACCCATGACGAGGCTTATTATGAGGATATTTTGGAGGGGATGCGTGAGATTGAGAAGGCGGAGATTGGATTTGTCCTAAAGCTGCCCCTTGGGTTTAAGGCAAAGGATTTATTCATGGGTATGCTTGAGGCTGCGGCAAAATTATTGCAGGTTCCCAAATATCAGATATACACAGTTGACCAATTATATGATATGGTATATAAAAAATACGAAGCATTAAACGATCAGATGAACCTGCCGAGGTTTGTACACGTACTGACAGGATTAAGAGAGGGATTGACGATGAATTTAAAAGGAAGAAGCTTTTTGACGTTAAAGGATTATACACCGGAGGAGATTAACTATCTGTTGGATTTGGCGGCAGACCTGAAGGAAAAGAAGAAAAACGGTGTGCCGGTTGATCATTACAGGGGGATGAATGTTGCCCTGATTTTTGAAAAGACAAGCACCAGAACCAGGTGCTCGTTCGAGGTGGCGGCCCACGATATGGGTATGGGAACCACTTACCTTGATCCAAGCGGCTCACAGATTGGAAAGAAGGAGAGCATTGAGGATACGGCGCGGGTGCTTGGCAGGATGTATGACGGGATTGAATACCGCGGCTTCGGGCAGGAGATTGTGGAGGATTTGGCAAAATATGCGGGCGTACCGGTATGGAACGGCCTGACCAACGAGTATCACCCGACACAGATGTTGGCGGATTTACTAACAATTCGTGAGCATTTCGGTTATCTGAAAGGGATAAAGCTAGTTTATATGGGGGATGCCAGATACAATATGGGTAATTCCCTGATGATTGCCTGTGCAAAGATGGGGATGCATTTCGTCGCCTGTACGACGGAGAATTATTTCCCTGACGCGGAATTAGTGGAGATTTGCGAAGGGTACGCTAAGGAGAGTGGCGCGACGATTACCCTTACTTCGGATGTGGCAGAAGGAACAAAGGAAGCGGATGTCATCTATACGGATGTGTGGGTGTCAATGGGCGAGCCGGACGAAGTATGGGAGAGTCGGATTCGTGAGCTTTCCCCCTATAAGGTGACAAAGGAGGTCATGGCGAATGCGAAGGAGGGGGCGATTTTCCTCCATTGTCTGCCGGCGTTCCATGATTTAAAGACGAAGATTGGCAAGGAGATTCATGAAAGGTTCGGAATCGAGGATATGGAGGTAACGGACGAGGTGTTCGAGTCAGAGCAGTCCAAGGTATTTGACGAGGCGGAAAACAGGATGCATACCATTAAGGCGGTCATGGTGGCAACGTTGGGCGAAAGAGCATGAAAACAGAGATTTTGCGTTTGTTGAAGGAAGGGAACGGCTATCTGTCCGGCCAGCAGCTTTGTGATTATTTCCAGGTGTCAAGGACGGCTGTGTGGAAGGTGATTGAGCAGTTAAAGAAAGAGGGCTACCAGATTGAGGCTGTGCGCCATAAGGGTTACCGTCTGGTGGGAAGTCCGGATGTTCTGTCCAAGGCAGAGATTGAGAGTGTGGTTCAGACAAAATGGGCGGGCAGGCAGGTGATTTATTACGAGGAGACGGATTCTACCAATATCCGGGCAAAGGATGCCGGAGAGAGAGACGGTGAACACGGAGCCCTGTTTGTGGCGGAACGGCAGGTGGCAGGAAAAGGGCGCAGAGGCAGGGGATGGGAGTCGCCAGCAGGCGCAAGTATCTATATGACGCTTCTTCTGCGTCCGGAGTTTCTCCCCGGTAAAGCCCCTCAGTTGACGCTTTTGACGGCGGTGGCGGTGGCAGAGGCCATCCGCCAGGTTACAGGGCTTACGAGCAAAATTAAGTGGCCCAACGACGTGGTGTCCCGTGGAAAGAAGCTTTGTGGAATCCTGACGGAGATGAGTACGGAGATTGGATGTATCAACTATGTCGTTATTGGCGTGGGGATTAATGTGAATCAGGAAACATTTCCGGAGGAGATTAAAGACAAGGCAACCTCTCTGAAGCTGGAAACCGGAGGCAGTATCCGCCGTGCAGAGCTGATTGCCGCCGTGATGGAGAGGTTCGAGGCGTGTTATGAGACATTTCTTAAGACCGAGGATTTGTCCGGCTTGCGGGAACGGTACAACAGGCTTCTGGTGAACAGGAATCAGGAGGTGAAGGTCTTAGAGCCTGGGAATGAATACAAGGCCCACGCTATGGGAATCAATGACACAGGCGAGCTGCTTGTGAGAACCAGGGACGGAGAAAAGGCGGTTTATGCCGGCGAGGTGTCGGTGAGAGGGGTGTACGGCTATGTATGATGGAAAAGTGGTGCTCTGCGGCGCCAATTCTTATGAGCAGAAATATTATCTGAATCCGGATTTTGAACAATTACCGGGCGACGTTAAAGATGAGCTTAAAATCATGTGCGTGCTCTATGTAAATGATGTGGGAGGAATCCTGACTTTGGTTTACGAGGAGGACGGGGACTTATGTTTTGAGGTTTCATCAAAGGAATTTGACCCGATGTTTGATGAGATTGGCAGTCAGTTGAAGATAAAACAGCTTCAAAGGGAGAAGCAGGATTTGCTTGAGGCTTTGCAGATGTATTATAAGGTGTTTTTTCTGGAGGACTAGTCAGGAGGAGAAGATGTTATTAGTTATAGATGTAGGAAATACGAATATTACATTAGGGGTATTCAAGGGGAAAGAGTTGTCAGGCACATTCCGCATGACGACGAAGCTTCCGAGGACGTCGGATGAATATGGAATTACCCTTAAGGAGTTGATAGAGCGTCAGGGAATACACAGCGGGGATATTGACGATGTGATCGTGGCCTCCGTTGTGCCGGATATCATGCATTCTCTCGGAAGCGCGCTGATTAAGTATTTCGGGATTAAGCCAATGGTGGTGTCAGCGGGGATTAAGACGGGAATACGGATTGTGACGGAGAACCCGAAGCAGGTGGGCGCGGACCGGATTGTGGATGCGGTTGCGGCGTACACCCTGTATGGCGGGCCCGTGATTGTCATTGATTTCGGTACGGCAACCACCTATGATATTGTAGGGGTGGACGGAACCTTTGAGGGCGCGGTGATTGCGCCGGGGATTCGTATCTCGGCGCAGGCAATGACCGAGCAGGCGGCGATGCTGCCTGCCATTGAGATTAAGAAGCCGGATTCCATTATCGCCAAGGAGACGGTTGCCAGTATGCAGGCCGGCCTGGTGTTTGGCCAGATTGGGCAGACGGAGTACATTGTGAAGAAGATTAAGGAGGAATCCGGATATGCGAATGCGAAGGTGGTTGCCAGCGGTGGTTTAGGGAAAATGATTGCGGCGGAGACGGATGTGATTGATATCTATGACTCCCAGTTGACGCTTAAGGGTCTTAGGTTTATCTATGAGAAGAATAAGCGGCATAGTTAAAAAGGGGTACAGTTGATATGAGGATTGGGAATGTCGAGCTTGAGAACCCATATATTCTCGCGCCTATGGCGGGGGTAACGGATCTGCCGTTTAGGCTGCTCTGCAAAGAGCAGGGGGCGGGTCTTTTATGTATGGAGATGATCAGCGCCAAAGCTTTGCAGTACAAGAATAAGAATACAAGAGCTTTGTTGGCGATTCATCCCTGTGAGTATCCGGTTTCCTTGCAGCTCTTTGGTTCTGATCCGGAAATTATCAGTGAGATGGCGAAGCAGATCGAGGAATTACCCTTTCAGCTTCTTGATATTAATATGGGCTGTCCGGTTCCTAAGGTGGTAAGGAACGGGGAAGGCTCTGCCCTGATGAAAGAGCCGAAGCTGGTTTATGAGATTGTCAGCCGTACTGTGCAGGCAATTCAGAAGCCGGTAACCGTTAAGATACGCAAGGGCTTTGACGATAACCATGTCAGTGCGGTGGAGATTGCGAAAATCGTCGAGGAGGCAGGCGCCGCCGCGGTTGCTGTCCATGGCAGGACGCGCGAGCAGTATTATTCCGGAAAGGCGGATTGGGAGATTATCCGGAAGGTCAAGGAGGCTGTTTCTATTCCGGTCATCGGAAACGGCGATATAGTTTCTGGGGAAACGGCATTGGCTATGATGAGCCAGACCGGATGCGACGGGGTAATGATTGGCCGCGGTGCACAGGGAAATCCCTGGATTTTCCGTGAGCTTGTGGAGTTTGGGCGGACGGGAGAGTTACCGGCGCGGCCTTCAAGAACAGAAATTAAGGCGGCAATGTTAAGGCACGCCAGGCTTCAGATTGAGTTTAAAGGGGATTACCTTGGAATACGCGAGATGCGCAAACATGTGGCGTGGTATACAAAGGGGCTGGAGGGCGCGGCAAAACTTAGGGATGCGATTAATCGGGTGGAGTCTTACGGCGGGCTTGAGGAATTGTTGGACAGATATTTGTAGAGAGGGGCTGAATTGGATATTTATTTGCAGAGAGTTATTGAAAATGAAAGAGTATTAGATATCTATTCTCTGCATATACTGTAACGGTTGAACCTTAAAGGGTATTACCCAAGGGCACATCGTAATGTATACCCTTTGGGTGGACTTCGTCCATTAAGGTATAAATTTAGCGGGTCAAAGTTCCTGTTTGTATCTGCCGGTGTTAGCAGTAGCGTTTTAAATTTAGCATCAAAGTCATTGACATAATTTTACCGGTTGGTTATAATAATAAAATTGTGAAAGTTTCTTTATTTCTTTTAAAGGGTATATGACATTCGGAATGAGCTATCAAAGATAAGAATATTTGAAAAGACAATATATCATAAATAGTTTATTTATTAGGATAGTAATTTGGAAAGAAAGGAAGTAAGACACATGGAAGCAAAGAAGAAATTACTTACTTATGCGGGCCTTAAGGCGTTGGAGGATGAACTTGAGCACCTGAAGGTTGTCAAGCGGAAAGAGGTCGCCGGAAAGATTAAAGAGGCAAGAGAGCAGGGCGATTTGTCTGAGAATGCCGAGTACGACGCTGCAAAGGACGAGCAGCGGGACATTGAGGCGCGTATCGAGGAGTTGGAGGGTATCCTCAAGAATGCAGAGGTCGTGGTCGAGGATGAGGTAGACTTCGATAAGATTAACGTTGGATGTACCGTAAAGGTTTATGACAAGACATTTGACGAGGAGATGGAATTCAAGCTGGTAGGCTCTACCGAGGCAAACAGCCTGGAGGGAAAGATTTCTAATGAGTCTCCGGTGGGACAGGCGCTCATTGGCTGTAAGGTGGGCGACCAGGTGCAGGTGGAGACGCAGGCAGGAGTTATGGAATACGAGGTATTGCATATCAGCCGTTCATTGTAAGAGGAATTGCGCGGAAGATCTTCCGCACAATGATAAGGAAGGAGAGAAAAACGTGGCTGAGCAACAGAAGAAAGAACAGGAACAGGACATTAACCAGTTAAGGAAGGTCCGCCGTGAGAAACTGACGGATTTACAAAGTAACGGAAAAAATCCATTTGAGATCACAAGGTTTGATGTGACATGCCATGCAATGGACATCAAGGATAATTATGAGGAAATGGAAGGGAAGCAGGTAACGCTTGCAGGGCGTATCATGCAGAAACGTGTCATGGGAAAGGCTTCCTTCTGTAATGTTCTTGACCAGAGTGGGAATATTCAGTCTTATGTGGCAAGGGACAGCATTGGCGAGGAGGCTTACAAGGATTTCAAGAAGATGGATATTGGAGATATCGTCGGTGTGGAGGGAGAAGTTTTTAAGACAAAGACGGGTGAGATTTCTGTCCATGCGTCTTCTGTGAAATTATTGTCCAAGAGCCTCCAGATACTTCCGGAGAAGTATCACGGGCTGACGAATACGGATATGCGCTACCGCCAGAGATATGTGGACTTGATTATGAATCCGGATGCAAGGGATACATTTATCAAGCGTTCTAAGATTTTAAGCGCCATTAGGAGATACCTGGACGGACAAGGCTTCCTTGAGGTGGAGACTCCTATGCTTGTGAGCAATGCGGGTGGGGCGGCTGCAAGACCCTTTGAGACACATTTTAACGCGCTGGACGAGGACTTTAAGCTGCGGATTTCTTTGGAGTTGTATTTGAAGCGTCTGATTGTGGGCGGACTTGAAAGAGTGTATGAGATTGGACGTGTGTTCCGCAATGAGGGGCTGGATACCAGGCATAATCCGGAGTTTACCCTGATGGAGTTGTATCAGGCGTATACAGATTATAATGGTATGATGGATTTGACTGAGAATCTGTACCGCCATGTTGCGCAGGAGGTTCTTGGTACGACTGTCATTACTTATAATGGCGTGGAGATGGATCTTGGCAAGCCGTTTGAACGGATTACTATGGTGGATGCTGTAAAGAAATATGCAGGCGTTGACTGGAACGAGGTGGAGACGCTTGAGCAGGCGAGAGCGCTTGCAAGGGAGAAGCATGTGGAGTTTGAGGACAGGCATAAGAAGGGGGATATCCTCAGTCTGTTCTTTGAGGAGTTTGCGGAGGAGCATCTGATTCAGCCGACGTTTGTGATGGATCATCCGATTGAGATTTCACCGCTTACGAAGAAGAAGCCGGAGAATCCGGAGTATGTGGAAAGGTTTGAGTTCTTCATGAACGGGTGGGAGATGGCGAATGCCTACTCTGAGCTGAATGACCCGATTGACCAGAGGGAGAGGTTCAAGGCTCAGGAGGAGTTGCTGGCCCAGGGGGATGAAGAAGCGAATACGACGGATGAGGACTTTTTGAATGCGTTGGAGATTGGGATGCCTCCGACTGGGGGGATTGGATTCGGGATTGACAGGATGTGTATGCTACTGACGGATTCGGCGGCGATTAGGGATGTGTTGTTGTTCCCGACAATGAAAACGCTTGGCGGAAAAGACCAGTAAAATCAAGGGTTTGCG
>CAJUBG010000087.1 GCA_910584575.1 uncultured Dorea sp. | reverse complement strand
TGGTCAGCGGGATGGCCAGCAGCATACCGAGCTGGGCAAACCACATGATCCAGGTTCCCGCATAGGAATTTCCCGCAAGGGATAAAAAGGAAATGGGGCTAAGCAGGGTTGCAAATATAGATACTGAGGTCACCCACCACGGCACAGTTCCGTCGCCCTTGAAAAATTCTTTTCCCTGCATGTCTTTCTTTGCAAAATGAAGTCCGGCGAATAATACTGCTGCCAGATATACGATCAATATAACCAAATCTATTACTGTAAATCCTTGCATTTCCTATCCTCCCTATTTCTTAGACCTGATACTTTTCCTTCGCATCCCTTATCATCTTTGCTGCTTCATTTACAACGGCCATATCGCTCTCCACCAGTGACGGTAACGGCGCTCTCACGCCTCCAAGCTCAAGCCCTTCATTGATTTTCAGAACCTCCTTGATAACTCCATACATATTTCCCCGCGCAGAACACAGCTTATAGATAATTTCATTGACCGTATACTGAAGTTTTCTCGCCTCTGCCATCTCGTTCGACTTCACAAACTCCTCAAGCTTAAGGAACAACTCCGGCATCGCCCCATAGGTTCCGCCGATTCCGCCTTCTGCGCCGATTGCAAGACCGCTGATAAACTGCTCGTCCGGACCGTTGAATACAATGTAGTCCTCTCCCGCAGCCTGCTTAAACATCTGAATATCCTGTACAGGCATAGAAGAATTCTTTACGCCAATCACCTTCGGATTCTTCCGCATTTCCTCGAACAATCCCATAGTAAGCGCAACGCCTGCAAGCTGTGGAATGTTGTAGATTATAAAATCCGTATCCGGCGCGGCCAGGCTTATATCATTCCAGTATTTTGCAATGGCATGCTCAGGCAGGCGGAAATAGATGGGAGGAATCGCAGCAATCGCATCTACGCCCTGGCTCTGTGCATGTCTTGCAAGCTCTATACTGTCTCTGGTATTGTTGCATGCCACATGGGCGATAATCGTCAGCTTCCCTTCGGCTGCTTTCATGACATTTTCCAAAACAATCTTCCGGTCCTCCACGCTCTGGTAGATACATTCTCCTGACGAGCCGTTTACATAGAGCCCTTTTACGCCCTTTTCTACGAAATACTTCGTCAATGCCTGAACTCCTTTGGGGCTGATATTACCCTCCTTGTCATAACATGCGTAAAATGCGGGGATGACTCCTTTGTACTTACATAAATCTCTCATTGCTTCTTCTCCTTTTCTTTCTCTTTGTCCTTTGGTTTTGTCCTTTAGTCTGCCATTCCTTCTACAAATGCCTTTGTGATTAACTGGGGTCTTGTGATGATTGAGCCTACTACCACACAGAATACGCCAAGCTCAATAACCCGTTTTGCTTTCGCCGGAGTATCGATATTGCCTTCTGCTATCACCCGATGTTTGACCTGGGCCAGTATCCTCCTGATAATCTCGAAATCATTGGCCTCAATCCTGTCTCCTCTGCTCTGGTCTGTGTAACCCACCATCGTTGTCCCGATGAAATCAAACCCTAACTCGTCTGCGTGGACCGCCTCCTCGATAGTAGAGCAATCCGCCATCAAAAGCTGGTTGGGATACCGTTCCTTCACCTGTCCGAAAAACTCGTCAAGCGTCAGGTTTCCTGGCCTCAATCCTTTGGTTGCATCCATGGCGATAATCTCCGGCTTTACCTCCATCAGCTCGTCAATTTCTTTCATCGTGGGGGTGATGTATATACCGCTGTCCTCGTAATCCCGCTTCACAATCCCGATGATGGGGAGGGCTGTCTGGGACTGAATCTCACGGATATCCTCCTTCGTGTTTGCCCGAATTCCTGCCGCCCCTCCCTGCTTTGCCGCCAACGCCATCCGTCCCATGATAAAGGATGAATGAAGCGGCTCGTCTGGCAGTGCCTGGCATGATACCACCAGCCTGCCTTTTAGTTGTTCAATAGCTTCCTCCATACTCTTACTCCTTTCTTGTACGTTTCCTGGTTTCTGCCACCAAGTATACGCATTGTTGAATTTATTTTCAATAGGTTTGAATTGTTCTGAAACTTCTTTCATTATTTTCAAAACAGGCCATTCCTTGAGGTGGATTTTGCGTGGATTTTTAGTAATGTTGCACAATTAAAGGTTACTTCTTTCCAACTATGAAAGTACCCTCAGCATTTCTAGTTATTTGTAATTAAAAAAAAACTATACATTACATAATGATTTTGGACATTGACACGATAGTATCACATATGATACTATTAATAAGAAAGGAGTATGCAAACAATGCCAAACGTATCCAAAATAATTGATAAAATGAAACGTCAACCTAATGGAATACGGCCAGAAGAAGCTGAACGGGTATTAATCGCAAATGGATACATCCCAGTAAGGCAAAAAGGAAGCCACAGACATTATTTGAACAATACAACCGGAGATTTAATTACAATAAAGCAAGAATGCCCGTTAAAGAAAGCATACATAGTAGATATTCTAAACAGAATATAATATAAGATGAAAAGGAGAGCCCATCTATGGAGATTAATGATTATATGAAATTGCCCTATACACGATTGGTACAGGAGATGCATGACGAAAGCGGAGATTATTTCTACGGAAGAATCCTGGAATTAGACGGCTGCCAGAGCACCGGCGCAACATTAGAAGAATTATATCAGAATCTAAATGAAGCCATGTCCGGCTATCTGGAAGTAAAGTTATTACACCATATCCCTATTCCCATACCGGAGAGCGCCAACAATTATAGCGGTAAATTTGTTGTAAGATTACCTAAGTCATTACATCAGCGTTTAGCAATAGAAGCCGAAAAAGAAGGCGTTAGCCTGAATCAACTCGCTCTATATAAACTTGCTCTGTAAAGTAATACGATATAAGAGAGTGTCCTCCCTTCCATTCAGACACTCTCTTGAACTCTTACATATTTTATTTAGTCAAAATACCTTTCCTTCCGCCAGTTATACACAATCAGAAGTACGGATACCACCACCAGCACCCCTGCCAAAATCTGGGATACAGGAAGCCCAATCCCTGGAAGCAGAAGCTGGTCTGTCCTAAGCCGTTCAATCCAGAAACGTCCGAAGCCATACCCCGCCAGATAAAGTAAAAATATCTCACCGTTAAACTTCTTATGCTTGCGGTACAAAAGCAAAAGAATCAGAATCAACAGACACCACAGAGATTCATAGAGAAACGTTGGATGTGCCTGGATATAGGACACTCCATCCACTGTCTCCATGTGCTTGCGCATTAATTCCGTGATATCCGAGCCTCGAACCGCATCCACCGGCAGACGCATGGCAAGAAGCCAGTCCGTATATTCTCCAAAGGCTTCGCGGTTGAAGAAATTCCCCCACCGTCCAATCATCTGGCCCGCCACCAGACCGAGTCCTGCCGTATCCAGAAGCAGGGGCGCCGACAGACCCTTGACGTGCGCAAACACAAACACCGTTATAACCGCCGCAATGACTCCTCCGTAAATTGCAAGCCCGCCCTGGCGGATATTAAAGATACTAAGCAGATTGTCTTTATACATGTCCCAGGAAAAGATTACATAATAAATCCTCGCCCCAATAATCGCAAATATCACGGCATAAATCGCCAGGTCATAGTAATCCTCCGGATTCTGCTTCGTCCGTTTTGCCTCCAATGCTGCTATCAGAATCCCCACCAGGATTCCGAGTCCAATAATCATACCATAATAGGCAATATCAAACCCCAATACCGTTATGTGGTCGCCTACTGACTTCAGATGAATTCCGATATTGGGAAAATCTATGGTTCTGTGCATGTTTCCAGTCTTCCTTCCTATACATTAAACCGGAACAGCATAATGTCCCCGTCCTTCACAACATAGTCCTTGCCTTCCAACCTGATAAGACCTTTCTCCTTCGCCGCGCTGTGGCTTCCACATTCCATTAAATCATCATAGGATACCACCTCAGCGCGGATAAATCCCCTCTCAAAATCAGAGTGAATCTTTCCTGCCGCCTGAGGCGCTTTGGTACCCTCCGTGATGGTCCAGGCACGTACCTCCGGCTCTCCCGCCGTCAGATAACTAATCAAGCCCAACAGCCGGTAGCTTGCCTTAATCAGCTTCTCAAGCCCTGACTCGGATAAGCCAAGGTCCTCAAGAAACATCTTCTTTTCATCCTCCTCAAGCTCTGCAATCTCCTGCTCAATCTGCGCGCAGACAACGAAAACCTCGCTCTGCTCGTCCCTGGCATATTCACGAACAGCCTGAACGCCTGCATTTGCCCCGCCGTCGTCTGCCAGGTCGTCCTCCGCCACATTTGCAGCATAGATTACAGGCTTATAGGTCAAAAGATTATATCCCGAAAGCCATGCTTCTTCTTCCTCATCATCCGCGCCTTCATATGTCTTCGCAAGTTTTCCCTCCTCCAGATGCGCCTTAATCTTCTCTAACAGCGCCAATTCCTTGGCTGCGCCCTTGTCGTTCCTTGCCACCTTTGCCGTCTTTGATATTCTGCGCTCTAATATTTCCAAATCGGAGAAAATCAACTCCAGATTAATCGTCTCAATATCCCTCAGAGGATTGATGCTTCCGTCCACATGGACAATGTTACTGTCCTCAAAGCATCTGACTACATGAACGATGGCGTCCACCTCGCGGATATTCGCCAGAAATTGATTGCCAAGCCCCTCTCCCTTGGAGGCACCCTTCACCAGCCCCGCAATATCCACAAACTCAATGGCAGCCGGAATAATCTTCTTCGTATGATACATCTCTCCGAGCACATCAAGTCTCTCGTCCGGCACTGTAACCACTCCCACGTTGGGGTCAATAGTACAGAACGGATAATTTGCCGACTCTGCACCCGCCTTAGTCAGCGAATTGAACAGCGTACTTTTTCCTACATTGGGTAATCCCACAATCCCTAGTTTCATTTTTAATACTCTCCTTCCCTATCCCGTGTCTCCATCAAGATTACCCGTCCCGACGGAAAACTAATCACAGCCTCATCCGAGTCCTCTGCAATCTGGTTGCTCACACACAGACTGTTGTACGGCGTCAGCGTATGATTTCTCAATGGGTATTTTGCGCCGCTGATATTGAAGCCGAACACATCCTCCCCCAACGGAAATACGGAAAAATATGTGCCAAATGCCTCGCCTCTTTTGATTCGGGTTTCTCCGTCCCCTATGATGGTAATCAAATTCTGGCTGTCAAGAATCTTCGCGTCAATTCCTGCTTTAAATGGAATCATAAGGCTCTGGACATTTGCCCAGAGATGGTCGATCCTTCCTCCGGTGGCTCCAAGAATAATCAGCTCTCGGCTTCCCAACGTCATTGCAAGCCTGATTGCAATCTCCGTATCCGAAGCATCCTTCACCGGATTGTACTCCCGCACAGGAACGTTAGTTTCGTTCTTATAATAATCCCGAATCTCCTTCTTCGTGCTGTCAAAATCACCAACAATATAATCCGGCATAATCTGATGATAATACAGGAATTCTACGCCCCTGTCCACCGCAATCACACATCTGTCCTGCTTATCATTAAGAACAGACAGTGTCAAAGCCTCACAAAGCTCACCGCCGCTGACTATAATACTTCTCTTACTCATATTCTCTCAATATCTCCATAAAATCTCTCGTGTTCTTCTCTGGATCTCCTCCGAATACGGCAGACCCTGCAACAATGATATTGGCGCCCGCGTCAAGCACCTCACGGACGTTGGTAAGATAGATTCCTCCATCCACCTCGATATCCACATTAAGCCCCTGTTCATTTATCATCCGACGTATGCTGCGAATCTTATCCAGTGATTCCGGAATAAACTTCTGTCCGCCAAACCCCGGATGAACGCCCATAACCAGAACCATATCCACTTCCTTCAGATAAGGCTCTACTGCCTTGGCTTCTGTCTCCGGACAGATAGAAAGCCCCACCTTCACTTTGCAGGAACGAATCTTTTCTATGGTCGCCTTCACATCCTCACACGCCTCCAAATGGACCGTTATCAGATCGGCGCCGGCTTTTTTGAAATCCTCAATATACCGGATTGGCTCTTTCACCATCAAATGCACATCCATCACCTGCTCAGTCACGCCATGAATGGACGAAAGCACAGGCATACCAAAGGAAATACTCGGCACGAACATTCCGTCCATCACATCAAAATGAAGATATGCAGCCCCATTCTCCTCTGTCTTTTTCATCTCCTTACCCAGTTCCTTAAAGTCTGCCGCCAAAATTGACGGCGCCAATATGTAGCCCATATTCAATACCTCCTTCTATTCTTCAATTCTTCGTACATCTCTGTATAACTCCGATAACGGCTCGGATGGATTCTTTTATCCTCCACCGCCTCTTTCACCATACATCCCGGCTCATGCACATGGCCGCATCCCTGAAAACGGCATGTGCCCTCATATTCTGCAAATTCGGGAAAATAATTCTTAAGTTCTTCTTTCTCGAAATCATTCACATACAGCGAGCTAAAACCTGGCGTATCCATAATATAGGAATCCCCGTCTATGGGAAATAATTCCGAGTGCCTTGTGGTATGCTTCCCACGCTCAATCTTCCTGCTGACCGCGCCGGTCTCCATGTTCGCCTCTGGCGTAAGAAGATTAATCAGCGAGGACTTCCCTACGCCGGAGGGGCCGGCTATGGCTGTGGTTTTTCCCTTCAAAATCTCCCTGATACGGCCTATATTCTTTCCTTCCAGCGCGCTTGCGAATACCAATGGATACCCGCACTTTTCATAAATCGCCTGAAGTTCTTCTATCTGCCCTTCTTTTGCAATGTCTGCTTTATTAAAACACAGGATTGCCGGAATCCCTTTTCTCTCCATCATCACCAAAAACCGATCCAGGAGATTATAATGAGGCGCCGGACGCAGTACGGCAAATACCACTAACGCCTGATCGATATTGGCAACCGCCGGACGTACCAGCTCATTTTCTCTGGGGAAAATCCGGATGATATTACCGATCTTTTCCCCTTCCTCAAGCACTTCAATCTCTACATTATCTCCTACTAAAGGCTTAACCTTCTCTTTGCGGAATATACCTTTTGCCTTACATTCATAAACACCGGATTCTACTACATGTACGTAGTAGAATCCGGCAATTCCCTTCACAATCTTTCCATGCATATGCGCCCCTACTCCCAAGACGTGTCGTCATTCTCGCCTGGATCTGGATTTGTAGGCTGCTGGTTCGGTCCTCGGCTCACCACCATATCGACAGCCGTTCCCTCATCCACGTTGCTTCCCACGCCAGGATTACAGCTTATGACGCTTCCGGACGGAACCGAATCATGATTCTGGTAGCTTACGTTACCCGTGCGAAGGCCCGCGCTGCTTAGAAGCTGCTTCGCATTCTCCAGAGAGGTATTGGTCACCGGCGGCACGCCTACCTGCTCAGGCGGCTTCGGCCCCCTGCTTACCACTAAGCCTACGGACGTACCCGCAGATACCTTCTTGCCGCCGTCAACACTCTGAGAAACGACCTGTCCCTCCGGCACACTGTCATGATAGTCATAGGTCACTGTTCCTACGTTAAGACCAGCCGCTAAAATGGCATTCTGAGCATCCGCATCTGCCTGCCCAATCACATTGGGGACAGTCTTCTTCTCCGCGCCCTTGCTGACCTTCATCACAATCTGCGTATCCTCCGTTGCCTTCGCGTGTGCGGCAGGAGTCGTCTCAATGACGTCGCCCTCTGCCACGGTATCGCTGTATGCAAACTCTGAGGAAATCTTCTTAAAGCCTGCCTGGGTCAGCATACTGTGCGCCTCGCTCTCATTGTGGCCTTTCACATCCGGCACCTCAATCTCGTTGCCAATAAGCCCTGAGCTTACCACCACATGGATGGTCGTATGCTTGTCAACCTTCTTGCCTGCCTCTGTCTTCTGCTCTGAAACCGTTCCTTCTTCATACTTGTTGGATTCCTTACGTTCATCAACCTTAAAGCCGAGTCCAAGGGCATTCAGCTCTTTCTCTGCTTCCTCCTCCGTCTTTCCAACCACGCTTGGAACCTTCACCTGTTCTTCTTCCTTCTTCTCAGTCTTAAGGCTTGGCGTAAATTTAAACACTCCCGCCGCCTTTCCGACTACAAAGATTAAAATAAATACAATGATGACCGCAACCACGATAGTCAGAATCCTCATGACCTTATTCATACGCGGATTCACATCGGAATCCCTTCTCCTTCCACGGGAATCATAGTCGTCGTCATCAAAATCGTCGTCATAATCTTGCTCGTCGTCATCATAGTCATGCCCGTCGCCATACTCGTCGTCGTCATAACCATGGGTGTCGTATTCATCACGGCCATATTCGCCATAATCATCATCGCTGTCGTATTCATCACGGCCATATTCGTCATAATCGTCATCGTCGTCATAGCTTCGGATGTCATCCAGCTCGTCTCCGGTAATGATCATGGTATTCATACCATGAAGGGGCGGTATCACCACAAAATTCCCGTCCGGATCTACCAGGGAACGCTTCAAATCCTGAATCAGCTCATCCGTGTTGCGGTATCTCCGTTCACTGTTCTTCTGAGTACATTTTAAAATAATCCTCTCCAGGCTGTACGGGATATCAGGTACTATCTCGGACGGAGGCGTAATCTCCTCCTGGAGATGCTTGATTGCCACCGATACCGTGGACTCCCCGTCAAAAGGCACCTGTCCGGTCACCATCTCATACAGTGTAATACCCACGGAATAGATGTCACTCCTCTGGTCACTGAAGCCGCCTCTCGCCTGCTCAGGGGACGTATAGTGGACAGAACCCATGGCGTTCGAGCTGACCGTGTTGGAGGTGGTGGCCTTAGCGATTCCGAAGTCCGTTACCTTCACCTTGCCCTCTTTGGAAATGATAATATTCTGGGGCTTGATATCCCTGTGAATAATATCAGACGCATGTGCGACTCCTACGCCCGTACACATCTGGATAGCAATGCTTATGACCTCTTTATGGGACAGCCTTCCCTTCTTCTCTATATATTCCTTAAGCGTAATTCCCTCGACCAACTCCATGACCATATAGTACAGCCCCCGATCCTCGCCGACGTCGTACACATTGACAATGTTGGGATGGATTAAGCCTGCCGCCGCCTGGGCCTCCGAGCGAAACTTACGCACAAAATTCTCGTCCTCTTTGTATTCCTTCTTCAAAACCTTGATTGCCACGTAACGGTTCAGCATACGGTCCCGCCCCTTATATACGTCGGCCATCCCGCCTGCCCCCACCTTACTGAGCACCTCATATCGTTTTCCAAGAATAATACCGTCTTTCACAC
>CAJUBG010000086.1 GCA_910584575.1 uncultured Dorea sp. | reverse complement strand
CATAATCTCAATTTCATGTATTGCTTTTAAATATCTAAATCATAGTGCTATTTAATATATAAAAGGTACATTAATTACGATTATAAGAATTACATTGCATTACATTAATTAGATCTTTGTTACATTGACAGCCTGAGGACCTTTAGAGCCCTCTGTTACATCGTACTCTACGTTCTGTCCCTCGTCTAAAGACTTGAAACCTTCCATGTTCAGCCCTGAATAGTGCACGAACACATCATTGCCGGTTTCATCAGAAATGAAACCGTAACCCTTTTGGTTGTTGAACCATTTCACTGTACCTTTCATGACAATACCTCCAAACTTAAAGTTAATTAGAAACTCCGCATCTATAAAATAAATCTATAGATAACTGTTTAATAGACTAGCATATATTTATAAAAGCGTCAAGAGATTTGACAATAATTTTTATATTTTTGCTATAAAACCGTGGATGCGACGGCATCATTTTACTTGACGAAATGCGTGTAAAAGTGTAAAGTATAGGGTATCGGATGATTAATGAGATAACAGAGGACAAGAGTATGATCACATTGACGGGGAAAAAGGTATCGGAAGGAATCGCCATCGGCAAACTTTCCTTTTATAAGAGGGATTCAAAGGAGATCCGGCGAATCTATGTGAAGGATGTTGAAAAGGAAGTGCAGCGTTTCCAGAAGGCACGTCAGAAGGCGCTTCAGGAATTGAAGGAATTGTATGAGACAGCGGCAAAAGAGGTCGGAGAGGCGAACGCCGCCATTTTTGAGATGCAGGAGATGGTACTGGAGGATCAGGATCTGGTTGACAAGGTTACGGGCATTATTGTTGAGCAGAAGCTGAATGCAGAGTATGCCATTCAGAATGCGGCGGAGTACCTTATCGCGACGGCGGTTGAGAATGATAAGGGATATGTGCAGGGGCATGACGCGGATGTCAAGGATGTGACGAATCGTCTTTTGCGCACTCTTGCCAGAGGGTGGAAGGATAAGATGCTGATGGACGAGCCGTTTGTGCTGGCAGCGGGAGAGCTGTATCCCAGTGAAGCAGTCCAGCTAGACAAGACAAAGGTTCTGGGCTTTGTCACCAGATACGGGACCATTAATTCGCATACAGCGGTGCTTGCCCGAACAAAGGGTATTCCGTCCGTAATCGGGCTTGGAGAGGCTTTGAAGAAGGACTACGAGGGCAAGACCATCATTATAGACGGCTTTGAGGGCAAGATTTATATTGAACCAGACTATACCACGGTTACGAAGATGCGCCAGAAGCAGGATACTAACCACACCCAGGCTCAGAATCTTGAGCGTCTCAAGGGGAAGGAGAACATTACCCAGAGTGGACAGAAGATTGATGTCTGTGCGAATATCGGGACGCGGGAGGACATAGAGAACGTGTTGCGCTGCGACGCAGGAGGCATCGGACTGTTTCGGAGTGAGTTTCTCTACATGGAGAGTGGCTCTAAGCCTCCGACAGAGGAGTATCAGTTCCAGGTGTACAAGCTTGCCGCTGAGTCTATGGGAATCAAGAAGGTGGTCATTCGGACCGCGGACTTGGGCGGAGAGAAGCTTGCAGAGTGCCTGGATTTAGGGACAGACCCCAATCCGGCCATCGGGTATCGGGGAATTCGTGTGTCCCTTGACAAGGAGGAGGTGTTCAAGACACAGCTTCGTGCGATACTGCGTGCCTCTGCGTTCGGGAACCTTTCTATTATGTTTCCTATGATTACATCCATAGAAGAAGTGAAGCTGGCGAAGCTGATGCTTGAGAAGGCGAAGAAGGAATTGAAGAAGGAGAAGACTGCTTTTGATTCGGATATACCGGTGGGAGTCATGATTGAGACGCCTGCGGCGGTTATGATCAGCGGAGAGCTTGCCAGAGAGGTTGATTTTTTCAGTATCGGCACCAATGATCTGTTGCAGTTGACCCTGGGAATGGACCGGCAGAATGAGAGGCTTGAACGGTATTTCAATCCTCACCACTCAGCTCTCCTTAAGATGATCCGGATTATCACCAACAATGTACATCTTGAGGAGAAGCATATCAGCATATGCGGCGATATGGCGGCTGATTTGGAGATGACAGAGTATCTGATTCAGATTGGAATCGACGAGCTGTCTGTGGCGCCGAACCAGGTGCTCGCCCTTCGCAAGAAGATAAGAGAGATTCAATAGTATAAGGACTGTACCATGGAGGGAATATGGAAGATATTCCCTCCATTTTTGTGGAAATAAATGCGTTATAATAGAAATGGCTGTCGCACTGGCAAGAATTTGCGGCAGCTTCTTTAATTAAAATTATAATTTTACAAAATAATTTTACAAAATATATTGACAAAAATATATTGTAAATATATAATCAGAAATAAGATAAGAAAGTCAGAAGATTAAGAGAGAAAGGAGGGAAATATGAGAAAAATCTGTGTGCTTTTTTGAAAGAGACGTATAGAAAGGAGAGGATAAAAGGAATATGGACACAATGAAATTTTACATACTGGATAATGGGTGGGAGACACTGGACAAATCCTATTTTATCGCGGGAGCCAATGCAGCGACAGCGTCAGACAGAAATCCTGTTAATGAGTGGATTGACATTCCCATTCAGGCATATTTAATTACCAGTGAATATGGGAATATTCTGTTTGACACAGGGTGCGACGTGGAGTGGAAAGAAAGCTGGCCGGAGTTTATTCCAGAGCAAAGCCCGTACTTTGTCACAGAAGAACAATATTTGATGAACCGCTTAAAACAGTTGGGGTTAGAGGCAAAGGATATAGACTATGTGATTATTTCACATTTACATGTAGACCATGCCGGCAATTTGTATCATTTTACGGATTCCCAGGTGTTCGTCAATGAAAACGAGCTGCTTCAGACTTTAAAGGGATATGCAACGAATCGGGATTTGGATGTGCATGTGCCTTCAGATATCAGAAGGTTTATAGAAGCAGGCTTGAATTGGAAGACACTGGGGGATGATATAGAAGAATATGAATTGATCCCAGGGGTGACAATCCTGAACTGGGGGTCAGGACATTCCTTCGGAATGCTTGGAATGAAGGTAGAGCTTGAAAATACAGGCAATCTGTTGGTAGTTGCGGACGCGCTCTATTGCAGAGAGAATATTGAGCCGGAGATTAAAGTGCCAGGCATCCTATATGATTCTCTGGGATATAAGCGCACAGCAAAGAAAATTATGGAGTATGCCCGCAAAACAGAAGCTAAGATTCTTTTTGGACATGATATGGACCAATTCAAAACACTGAAGAAATCAACAGAAGGATATTACGATTAGGAGGAAAAACTATGAAAAAGAAAATGATAAGTTCAGCAATCGCTATGTTACTTTGTCTTAGCCTTGCAGCCGGCTGCAGCATGGATTCATCGGTTCAAAAAGATGAGAAGAAAGAAGAAAAAGCAAAAAAGGAAGACTTGTCGGAGATTAATATTGGTGCAAGCGTAATGTCTCTGCAGCATGAATTTATGGCAAATCTGGTTGTGGGTTATAAGGAGTTTCAGGAGCAGACGGGTATAAACATTATCATCACTGACGGCGGCAACATGGAGCCGGACAAACAGGTTACCAACGTGGAGAATTATATTTCCCAGAATGTAGACGGTATCCTGTGCCAGTGCATTTCCGTTGAAACTATGAAGGATACGTTGAAGCATGCGATGGAAAAGGATATTCCGGTAGGCATCTATCCATATGATACCACCGTGGGCGCTACCACGTATTTTGGATATAATGAGTATGAGTGGGGCGAGAAGCTAGGCGAGACAGCGTCAGCATGGATTAAGGACAAGCTTAATGGAAAGGCGAAAATCTTAAGTGTAACCACGTCTTTGGAGGAAAGCGCGGTTGAGCGTTGTAAGGGATGGACGGAAAAGATTAACGATACCTGCGGGGAGGATAATCTTACCTGGAATACCGTGGAGGCCACAAGCGCGTCGGATGCCATTGACTCGGTAGAATCCGCATTGCAGGCGAATCCGGACACAGATGTTGTACTGGTATATAATGACGAGCTCGGAATCGGGGCCTATGAAGCAATCAAACAGTCAGGATTAGACACCACCAATATGTTTTTAGGGTCATGCGACGGTACGGATACAGTTCTGGATTATGTGGAGAGTGACAGCGTATACCGCTGTACCGTGGGAAATGACAAGTTTGTTTCAGAGATTGGCTTCTACTGGGTAGAAAATATGGTGAAGATTGTTCTGGGTATGGAATATGACGATCCGTTTCCCATTGAGACCACAGCCATCACCGTTGACAATGTAAAAGAGTACAGGTCGAGAGAGCCGAAGTATGAATTATCACCGGAGATTGCAGAGTATGTAAAACAGTAATTGGGAAAGGAAGCTGCTATGGACAAAGAATCTATGCTGAGGATAGAAAATCTGACAAAAAGTTATTCGGGAACAGTTGTCTTAAACAGCGTCAGCATGGAAATCAAAAAAGGGGAAATCCATGCACTGATTGGAGAAAACGGCGCCGGAAAATCTACGCTCTGTAAAATGATTGCAGGCGCCATAGAGCCGACAAAGGGAACGATTGTAATCCGAGGAAACGCTTATGAGAGGCTTACCCCGAAGAAAGCAAAAGAAGAAGGGGTGACGATGGTATACCAGGAATTTAACCTGATATCAGAGATGACGGTTTATGAGAATCTTTTTGTGGGAAAAGAGGTTAGAAAAGGAGTCTTTACGGACAAGAAAAAGATGATGGAGATGAGCAGGAATATCTTTCGCGAGATGGGAGTTGACATAGACTGTACGGAAAGAATCAAGGATATTTCGGTGGCTTACTGCCAGTTGGTTGAGATTGCAAAGGCGCTTTTGGAGGACAGCAGACTCTTGATCTTAGACGAGCCTACCGCCCCGCTTACCACAAAGGAAATCGAGATACTTTTTCGGGTACTGGGCAAGCTGAAGGACAGAGGAATATCCATGATTTATATTTCTCACCGCCTTGAAGAAATCTTCCAAATCTGTGACAGAATAACCGTACTGAGGGACGGAAGCTTCATCGAATCCCTGGATACCGAAGGGACGACAAAGGAGGAATTAATCAGATTAATGATTGGGCGGGAGTTGTCCCAGGAATTTCCAAAGAGGCATAAGGAGGCGGATTATGACGGTACGGAGACGGTTTTGAAAGTGGAGGGCTTGACGAATAGCAAGCTTAAAAACGTAAGCTTTGAATTAAAGCGGGGTGAAATACTTGGAATTGCCGGATTAGTGGGGGCAGGAAGAACGGAGACGGCAAGGGCAGTCTTTGGCGCAGATTCTATCACCGAGGGAGAGATATACATAAGAGGGAAAAGGGTCAGGGTAAAGTCGCCGCTTCAGGCAATCAGACAGGGAATCGGGCTGATACCAGAGGATAGGAAAAGGCAGGGAGTTATGCTTTTGCAGCCGATTTCTGACAATATTTCTTTAGTGGTAATCAAAGAGCTGTCCAAGAGGCTTCTTGTAAACAATAAGAAAGAAAAGGAGTTGCTTGACAAAGAGATTAACATGCTCAATATTAAGCTTGCGTCTGTAAAGCAGCCGGTGGAAAGCCTGTCGGGAGGAAACCAGCAAAAAGTAGTGCTGGCAAAATGGCTGGCTACAAAGTGTGACATTTTGATTTTTGACGAACCCACCAGAGGAATTGACGTAGGGGCAAAAAAAGAGATTTACGACTTTTTGTTTCAATTAAAAAAAGAAGGAAAAAGCGTGATTCTGATTTCCTCGGAGATGTCGGAGATACTGAACTTAAGTGACCGTATTCTGGTAATGTATGAAGGAAGGATGACGGGAGAGATAGGATATAAAGAAGCGACTCAGGAACTTGTATTGCGCAAAGCCTCCGGTATGTGATGAAAAGGAGAAAATATATGAAGAAAGAGAAGTCATTTAGATTTATTGAATTTTACGAAAAATTTGGCATTATATTTATACTTGTGATAGAATTCATTATTTTTTCGTTGGCGAGCGCGAATTTTTTGACCATTGATAATCTGTTCCTGGTAGGGCGCCAGGTGTCGTTTACCGGAATTGCCGCAGTTGGAATGACCATGGTATTGCTCATGGGGGAGATTGATATCTCCGTAGGCTCAATCCTTGCCTTTACCGGATGCCTGAGCGCAGAGCTGGTTGTCAAATACAATATGCCTTTAGTAATCGTTTTTGTGATTATTATAGGGGTATCTGCGGTCTTTGGCCTGGTATCCGGAACATTGACAACCGTATTTAAGATTCCGTCTCTGATTTGTACCTTAGCTATGCAGATTATTATCAAAGGCTTTACCTACCTGATGACAGGAGGAAGCTCGATAAGCGGCTTGACGGATAGTTATAAATTTCTCGGCCAGGGCTTTATATTGGGAATTATTCCATTTCCGCTGATTATTATGGTTATTGCGTTTATCTGTGGATATATTGTTCTGAATAAGACCTATATAGGCAGGCGGATCTATGCGGTAGGCGGTAATAAGGAAGCTGCCAGGCTGTCGGGAATCAAGACGAATAAGTATGTGATCAGCACATTTGTGATGTCGGCGGTGACTGCGGGAATCGCGGGAATCCTCATGATGGCAAGGCTTGGAACGGGACAGCCCTCCATTGGCTCAGATTTTGCTATGGACGTGCTGACGGCCACGGTTCTGGGCGGCGTTATACTTCAAGGCGGCAAAGGGTTCGTGATGAATGTAATGATTGGCTCGTTCATTATCGGTATACTTTCAAACGGGCTGGTTATGTGCGGCGTACTGGAATACTGGCAATGGATTATCAAGGGAGTCGTATTTTTGTTTGCTGTGGCAATGAGTAATCTTAGCTTACTCCGCAAAAATTAGCCCAAAAGAACAGACCGGATTAACTCAGGAATCCGGTCTGTTTTATGTATTGACAGTGTGGGAAGAAAAAGGTATGATGCTATTATAGAAAGTAATTTTGTAAAATATATAATAGATATCACAGATAGGAGAAAGAGACCTGACAGGCCCGATGGATATGGATAATAGCGGACAGAATTTGTTTGATACAAAAAGGGTGAACAGAGCAAGAATATATAATATGATACGGGAAAAAGGTAATGTATCGAGAAAGGAATTAGCCTACAACCTTCAACTAAGCCTTCCCACCGTGAACCAGAATTTGTCGGAGTTAATGGACGAGGGATACATTAGGGAATCCGGCTCTGTGGGAAAGACGGTTGGCAGACGTGCAACCGTGTATTCGATTTGCGAAGATGTGAGAGTTGCAATTGGTATAGACATCACGAAGAACCACATAATCATTGTCTGTGTGAACCTGAACGGCGAGGGAATATACAGGAAGAAGGTGCGGTATCCCTTTGAGCGCAGTAACCAGTATTCTAAGTATTTGGCAGAATTAGTGGAGGAGACTGTGGAATGTCTGAAGCTTAAGGAGAGCCAGGTTGCAGGGGTAGGAATAGCTGTTCCAGGCTTGATTACGTTAGACGGGTCTAAGATATTTTATGGGAAAAGCCTTAACTTTACCGGCATGACATGTAATGAGCTGGCAGGAATGATTCCATATGAGGCTGAGCTTTACAATGATGCGGATGCTGCCGGATATGCGGAGGCCCATATTGGCAATGTGATACCCGATTCTTTTTATGTCAGCCTGAATAACAGTGTAGGCGGCGCGATTTTGATTAACGGGCAGGTATACAGGGGAGAGAGGGCAAAAAGCGGAGAGATTGGACATATGACGCTTGAGCCGGAGGGGGCTCCCTGCTTTTGCGGACAGAAGGGCTGCCTGGATGTGTACTGTAATGCCACTGTCTTGTCGGAACACACTGACGGCGATTTAGGCGCTTTTTTTGACAATTTGGAAAAGGGTGATGAGGAGTGCAGGGATATATGGGAAAAATATCTGAAATACCTTGCCCTTGGCATTAATAATATACGGATGCTGTTTGATTGTAAGATTATATTGGGGGGATACGTGGGCGCCTATCTTGAACCCTATCTTGAGGAATTGAAAAAGCGTGTGATTGAAAAGAATCCCTTTGAGAAGGAGAGCGATTATCTGAAGATTTGTAAGGTAAAGGGAGAGGCGTCAGCCATGGGGGCGGCGCTGCCCTTTGTCCAGAAGGTGATTGATCATATATAGAAATGAACCGTGTTCTTAAAAAGCTGCCGCATAGTATAAAATGCGGCAGCCGTTTTTTTACAATGTATCTTCACGTCTGATATATCCCGGATTCGCAGGATCAGCAATAATCTCTTTCGCGTGAATAATCTTCGCGTGCTTGTCAACCACCTGACAGTCAATCATAACGTCATTCCCGACAAGAGCGCCCGGCAGCACGACGCTGTTCTTCACTATCGCGCCCTTCTTAATCACACAGCCACGTCCGATTACGGAATTCTCAACGGTCCCTTCAATCAGGCATCCGTTGGATACCACTGAACTCTTTACGTCTGCGGTCTCAAAATACTGTGTCGGGCAGGAATCATTGGTTCTGGTGTATACCGGCCACTCGTCGTCAAACAGGCCCGTTGCCCTCTTAGCGTCAATCAGCTCGATATTCGCGTTGTAGAAGCTGTTCAGGTCTGTGATGGAGGCAAAATATCCTCTGTGGGAGATACCGCGCACGTCCAGTTCTTCGCAGGCATTGTTGACGATATCTGCCAGTGTGTACATGGAGGACAAAGATTTCGCCTTCTTAATCAGGTCAAGGAATAACTCCTTCTTCATGATATATGTATCCATGAAAATGTTCCTGTTCTTGGCGTTGCCTCGGTTCGGCTCTAATGACAGGACACCCTTCTGGCGGTTTAAGTTCAAAGCGTTACAGTTCAGGAAGGACTCCCTTGCATTGTCTACACTGTGGTACAGAAGCGTAATGTCTGCCTCTGATTCGATATGGTTCGCAAGCAGGGTTTTGAAATCTGCGGAGTAAACCATATAGCTCGGCGCGATTACAACATAAGGCTGGTGAGAACGCTCGATGCATTCCAGGTTCGCTGAAAATGCGGCAATATCCGTGTTGTAAAGGTCGTTGTCACCCTTGGATTCTGAGAACAGGATATGCAGACGTCCGCGCTTGGAGTTAATGTTGTAATGACGTCCGGTTCCGAGATGCTCTACCAGTGAACGCGGCTTTCTTCTGATATATACCTGAATGCGGTCAATACCGCTGTTGCTCATATTGGAGATCGGGAAGTCAATCACACGGTATCTGCCCAGGAAAGAGAAAGCGCCGATGGGGCGGTATTCTTCCAGTCCCTTCACCCAGATGTGATTTCCGGAAAAATTAACGATTCCTAATGCTTTACTCATATTATTCTACCCCC
>CAJUBG010000085.1 GCA_910584575.1 uncultured Dorea sp. | reverse complement strand
ACAGAATAATGATTCGTGTGGCGTCACTCGAGTCCAATTGATCAGTTCACTCCTTTTTTTACATAAAAAATACTTGAATAAAATTCCTTTGGAACTAATATAACGCATTTAGAGAGATTTTGCAAGTGTACATTGAATTTATTATAAAATTAGTGTATGATACCCTAGTATAGCGAAGTAGTACCAGGGCAATGGGGGGGGGATGGAGAATTATATGGAACAGAGCACATACCAAGAATTAGCAGAGATTATACCTGAGGGAAGGCTTAAGGCGGAAGAACCCATGAGCAGCCATACCACATTTCGGGTAGGAGGGCCGGCGGACGTATTCGTGATGCCGGCAACGTTCGATGAGATAAAGAGAACGGTCAGCCTTTTGAGGAACCATAATGTTCCTTATTATATTGTAGGAAACGGCAGCAATCTTTTGGTTTCTGACAAGGGATACAGGGGCGTGATTATAAAGCTCGGAAAGGAATTCAGTGAGATTAGGATTGAAGGAGACGTTGTTACGGCACAGGCCGGCGCCCGTTTGTCTGTAATTGCAAATCGGGTAATGGAGGAAGGCCTGACGGGTTTTGAGTTCGCGTCAGGAATACCTGGGACGCTTGGCGGCGCATGTGTCATGAATGCAGGCGCTTACGGCGGTGAGATGAAGGATGTGCTGACGGAGTTTACGGTGCTTGGGCCAGAAGGGGATATTATTAAGATACCTCGCGGACAGATGGAGTTGGGATATCGAACCAGTGTTGTCGCCCGTAAAGGTTATATTGTATTGGAAGCCCGTATGCAGCTTGAGAAAGGCGACCCCAAAAAGATTCGGGCCAGGATGGATGAGCTTAAGGAAAAGAGGGTCAGCAAGCAGCCGTTGGAATACCCAAGTGCGGGAAGTACGTTTAAGAGGCCGGAAGGATATTTTGCCGGAAAACTGATCCAGGATGCGGGGCTTCGGGGATTTTCCGTGGGAGGCGCCCAGGTGTCCGAGAAGCATTGCGGTTTTGTGATTAATAAAGACGGCGCAACGGCAAAGGACGTGGCGCAGCTAATGAGTCGGGTGTCGGAGATTGTAGAGGAGAAATTCGGGGTCAGACTTGAACCCGAAGTTAAGAAACTGGGAGAGTTCTAAAGATGAGATGTGTGATTGTTACTGGGATGTCAGGTGCGGGTAAGAGTACGGCTCTTAAGATGCTGGAGGACGTGGGCTATTTCTGCGTGGATAATCTTCCGGTGCCTTTGATTCCGAAGATGGCTGATTTGCTGCGTGTGCCGGGAAGCGAGCTTAATAAGGCGGCGTTGGGCGTGGATATCAGAAGCGGGCAGAGCCTTACGGAGATGGCGAGGGTATTGGAGGAGTTGGATAATGCAGGGATGAAGTACGAGATCCTGTTTCTCGAATCGTCTGACAATGTCTTGATTAAGCGGTATAAGGAGACGAGGCGGTTCCACCCGCTGGCAGGCAATGACGGGCGTGTGGATGAGGGAATAACCAAGGAAAGAGAAAGAATAAAGTTTCTTAAGAAACGGGCGGATTACTTGATTGATACCAGCCATATGCTTACCAGGGAATTAAAGCGAGAGCTGAATAAAATATTTGTAGAGAATAAAGAATATAAGAATCTTTATATTTCGGTGCTTTCCTTTGGATTTAAGTATGGAATTCCGCCGGATTCGGATTTGGTGTTTGACGTGCGGTTTCTTCCGAACCCATATTATATAGAAGATTTGCGTCCGCAGAGTGGTAATGACAGAGAAGTTCGGGAATATGTCATGAATAATGAGAAAGCGGCTGAATTTTTGAATAAGATGACAGATCTGGTTGAGTTTTTGATTCCCAACTATGTTCAGGAGGGAAAGACGCAGCTTGTAATCGGGATTGGATGTACCGGTGGGAAGCATCGTTCGGTTACGCTTGCAAATGAACTTTTTGAGGCGCTGAGCAAGAACGAGAATTATGGTATCCGCGTTGAACACCGCGATATTGGAAAAGATGCGATTACAAAAGCTCGATAAGAGCGTAAGGAGTATAAAATGTCATTTTCGGGCAAGATAAAGGAAGAACTGGCAGGGCAGTACGCGAAGGCAAGGCACTGTAATCTTGCGGAATTATCTGCGATTATCCATATGTCGGGAGTATTTACAGAGGACAAAAAAGGTGTCTGCTGCGTCCATGTTCATACGGAAAATTTTACAGTTGCAAGAAAATGCTTTACATTATTGAGAAAAACATTTAATATAGGAATAAGTATCGCAATACGCAGGAATATGACAAAGGGAAGCGTAAGCTACGATATTTACGCCAAAGGAGAGGAATTACTGGCTGTCAGGAAGGCTATGGTCCAAGCTGTCTGCTGTAAAAGGGCGTATATTCGCGGCGCGTTTATTGCTGCCGGGTCCATGAGTGATCCGGACAAATCCTATCATTTTGAAATCGTCTGTGACACGCGGGGAGAGGCAGAATATCTTAAGTCTATGATGAATTCATTTGATGTGGACGCGAAGATTGTGGCGAGGAAGAAGACCTATGTAGTATATCTGAAGGAAGGTTCGCAGATTGTGGACATACTGAATGTGATGAGAGCGCATGTGGCACTTTTAGAGCTTGAGAATGTCAGGATTATGAAGGAGATGCGCAACTGTGTGAACCGCAAGGTGAACTGTGAGACGGCGAATATTAATAAAACTGTGTCTGCTGCTGTCAGGCAGATGGAGGATATTAAGTATATACGCGATACGGTTGGTTTTGACAAGTTGCCCGAAGGTTTGAAGGACGTCGCCCTTACACGCCTTGAATACCCGGATGCAACTTTGAAAGAGCTTGGAGGGCTTTTGAAAGAGCCGGTTGGAAAGTCCGGAGTCAACCACAGGCTGAGGAAATTGAGTGAAATAGCGGTAAAGTTAAGGGATTAGCAAGGAGGAGCAATTTTTTATGACTAAGAGACCTGTTACTATTCAAAACAATATGGATATGGAAGACCGTCCGATTGCGCACCTGGTACAAGAAGCAAGCCAGTATGCGAGCCAGGTGTTCATTGAGATTGATAACAAGAAGATCAATGCGAAGAGTATCATGGGGATGATGAGTCTTAGGTTACAGAAAGGTGAATGTATTACGGTAGTGGCTGAAGGGCAGGATGAGCATGAAGCAGTGGCAGGGATAGAAGGTTTCCTTGTCGCAAGTAACTAGTTGTATGGAATCGGAATACCTGTTTGCTGAGCAGGTGTGTGTTGAGAGGAATCCGAATAAGTATACATAGTAAGTTTGGTCGGGGGGACTGCTGCGGATATTGGCGGCAGTTCCTTAATATGTACAGGGAGCATCACAGAGATTTTCTGATGACGCAGTATGCGCCCTGGCTGATTTTGGGAAGGAGATGCATGTGCTTTGAAAAGATTGTTGTTTATCTATAATCCTCGTGCCGGAAAAGGGCTTCTTAAGCCTCAGTTGTCGGATATTATTGATATTTTCGTGAAGGCGGAATATGAGGTGGTCGTATACCCGACCCAGGCGTACCGAGATGCGTATAAGAAGGTACAGGAGTATGATGCAAAACAGTATGATCTGGTGGTTTGCAGCGGAGGGGACGGTACGATTGATGAGATTGTGACCGGAATGATGCACCGGAATGTGAGGACGCCGGTGGGATATATTCCCACAGGTACTACCAATGATTTTGCCAACAGCCTGCATATTCCCAAGGGACTTTTGAAGGCGGCAGATAATGCTGTCAACGGGGTGCTGTTTCCATGTGACGTAGGAAGGTTCAATGAGGATATCTTCGTGTATGTGGCGGCGTTTGGTATCTTCACGGATGTGTCTTATGAGACGAAGCAGGAGGTTAAGAATATTCTGGGGCATCTGGCATATGTGCTGGAGGGGACGAAACGCTTGTTCAACGTACCATCTTACCGGATTAAGGTAGAGCATGACGGGGAAGTGATTGAGGATGAATTTATCTTCGGAATGGTGACGAATTCCCGTTCGGTAGGAGGTTTCCGAAATATGATTGGAAAACAGGTGGTGTTCGACGACGGGCTGTTTGAGGTAACTCTGATTAAGAAGCCGTCGAATCCGATTGCTTTGCAGGAGATTATTGCCGCGCTTTTGATTGAGCAGGTGGACACGAAGCACATGTATACGTTTAAAACGGGGCATATCACCTTTGAGTCGCTGGAGGAGATTCCCTGGACGCTGGACGGAGAGTTTGGAGGAGAGCATGACGAGGTGGTAATTGACAACCTGAATAAGCAGTTGGAGATTATGGTGCCGGAGAAGCATGTTGGTGAGCTGAAGGCTGAAGGCTTACAGAAGGCTTAAGAATATGAAAAAATAGTTGACAGATACCTTCGGGAGTGTTATAGTAACAAAAGGCTGCCGAAGACAGCAGGTGCTCGATGATACGAGCGTAAGGATACCAACGCCTGCCGAGGAAAGTTAGATTCGTTGACTATGAATTAACAATACCTCTGTGTCTTTGACACGGAGGTTTTTTCATACCAAGTATACTATGTATATTGCACTTTTCCGATATCGCAGTCGAACAAAATATATAAGGAGGTGCACCATTCGTGGCAAAAGTTGAATTAAAACAACCAATCGTACAGGCTATTGCGGATGATGTCAAGGACGCGGCCAGCGTTGTGCTGGTTGATTACCGTGGTCTTACTGTTGCACAGGATACTGAGCTTCGTAAGCAGTTAAGGGAAGCGGGAATCGTCTACAAGGTTTGTAAGAACACAATGATGAAAAGAGCTTTTGAAGGAACAGACCTTGCGGCATTAGACGAGCATCTGGAAGGTCCAAGCGCAATCGCGATCTCTAAGGACGATGCAACGGCTCCCGCAAGAATCCTCTGCAAGTTTGCGAAGGATGCCAAGGCTCTTGAGCTGAAAGCAGGTGTGGTTGAAGGTACGGTATATGACAGCGCCGCACTGAACGAGTTATCAAAGATCCCGTCAAGGGAGGAATTGCTGTCCAAGCTGCTTGGAAGCCTGCAGTCACCAATTACCAATCTTGCCCGCGTTCTCAACCAGATCGCAGAGCAGGGCGGTGCAGAGAACTGTACGCCGGCTCAGGCAGAAGAAGCGGCAGAGACACCGGCAGAGTAATTGTCCGGTTTTGTTCTCAGGAACTTTATGTATCGGTAAGATGCAAAAAATAATATGAATAAATGGAGGAAAATATAATGGCAAAGTTGACAACGGCTGAATTTATTGATGCAATCAAAGAATTATCAGTATTAGAGTTGAATGATTTAGTAAAAGCATGTGAAGAAGAATTTGGTGTATCTGCAGCGGCAGGCGTAGTAGTTGCAGCAGCGGCAGAGGGTCCGGCAGAGGAAGAAAAGGACGAGTTCGACGTAGAATTGGTATCCGCAGGCGCTTCTAAGGTTAAGGTTATCAAGGTTGTCCGTGAGATTACAGGTCTTGGCCTGAAAGAGGCTAAGGCAGTAGTTGACGAGGCGCCGAAGGTAGTGAAGGAAGGCGTTTCCAAGGCAGAGGCTGAGGAGATTAAGGCTAAGCTTGAGGCTGAAGGCGCAGAAGTAAACCTGAAATAGCAGGCGAAAAGCTGCATAAGAGAGACGATTTTAAAAGAGGGCTGTCCTATAAGGGGCAGCCTTTTTTCACCTGTTTACTATTTTCATACATACGAAATTCGAGAAATTTTTTGTAAAATCCTCAAAAAAATCGTGAAAAATCGCCAAAATTTCATTGACAAGCCTTATATCTATGTGGTATAGTAAAAAATGCACTATTGTGGAAAGTTCTGCCATAATATCGCGCGGAGACAGTGGGGACTGCGCTGTTTCCAATGGTTTTACAATATTGTTTTCCAAAAAATTGTGAGGAGAGTGAAACGTCAATATGGAGAAAAACAGAATTCGTCCCATCAAAAGCGGAAAAAGTTCACGCATGAGTTATTCCAGACAAAAAGAAGTTCTTCAGATGCCAAACTTGATTGAAGTTCAGAAGGATTCTTACCAATGGTTTCTGGATGAAGGACTGAACGAAGTATTTGATGACATTTCCCCGATTACCGATTACAGCGGTCATCTGAGTCTGGAATTTGTTGACTTTACTTTGTGCGAGAAAGACGTGAAGTACACGATTGAGGAGTGTAAAGAACGTGATGCGACTTACGCGGCGCCACTTAAGGTACGGGTGAGACTTCATAACAAAGAGACAGATGAGATCAACGAGCACGAGATATTCATGGGCGACCTGCCGTTGATGACAAGCACAGGTACGTTTGTAATTAACGGGGCAGAACGTGTTATCGTAAGCCAGTTGGTGCGTTCGCCAGGTATCTATTATGCAATCGCACATGACAAATTAGGCAAGAAGCTGTATTCCTCCACCGTAATCCCGAACCGAGGGGCATGGCTGGAGTATGAGACGGATTCCAATGACGTTTTTTATGTACGTGTAGATAGAACGAGAAAGGTGCCGATCACTGTGTTAGTCCGCGCGTTGGGGATTGGGACTAATCCGGAGATTGTAGAGCTGTTCGGTGAAGAACCGAAGATCATGGCAAGCTTTGAGAAGGATGCCGCGACGAATTACCAGGAAGGGCTTCTGGAATTATATAAGAAGATTCGTCCGGGCGAGCCTCTTGCCGTAGACAGTGCGGAGAGCCTGATTACGAGCATGTTCTTTGACCCCAGGCGCTATGATTTGGCTAAGGTAGGAAGATATAAGTTTAATAAGAAGCTGTCCCTCAAGAACCGTATTACCGGTCAGGTGCTTGCGCAGGACGTGGCAAGCCCGATTACGGGGGAGGTTATCGCCGAGGCCGGCGCGAAGGTGACCCGTGAGATGGCGGATCTGATTCAGAATTCGGCGGTTCCATTTGTGTGGATTGACAGACCGGACGAGGAACGCAGCATTAAGGTGATTTCCAACATGATGGTGGATCTTGACGCAGTCGTGGAGATTGATCCAAAAGAAGTAGGGGTTACCGAGCAGGTGTATTATCCTGTGCTTGAGGGAATCCTTGACGAGACCGGCGGCGACATCGATGAACTTAAGGATGCTATCCGTCGGGATATACATGACTTGATTCCGAAGCATATTACGAAAGAGGACATTATTGCGTCCATTAACTATAATATCCATTTGGAGTATGGTTTGGGGAATGACGACGATATCGACCATCTGGGCAACCGCCGTATCCGTTCAGTAGGCGAGCTGCTGCAGAACCAGTACAGGATAGGTCTGTCCAGATTAGAGAGAGTGGTGCGTGAGAGAATGACTACCCAGGATCTTGAGGGTATCTCTCCCCAGTCATTGATTAATATTAAGCCTGTGACAGCGGCTGTAAAGGAATTCTTCGGTTCCTCACAGTTGTCACAGTTCATGGATCAGAATAATCCCCTGGGTGAGCTGACCCATAAGAGGCGTCTGTCTGCCCTTGGACCAGGCGGTCTGTCACGTGACCGCGCGGGCTTTGAGGTTCGAGACGTTCACTATTCACACTATGGAAGAATGTGTCCTATTGAGACGCCTGAAGGTCCGAATATCGGTCTGATTAACTCTCTTGCCACTTATGCAAGGATTAATCAGTATGGGTTTATTGAGGCGCCGTACCGCAGGATTGACCACAGCGACCCGTCGAATCCGGTGGTTACGGAGGACGTTGTCTATATGACGGCGGACGAAGAAGACAATTACCATGTGGCCCAGGCGAATGAGGCGTTGGACGCAGAGGGACATTTTATCCGGAAGAACGTATCCGGACGTTACAGAGAAGAAACCCAGGAGTATGAGAGACGTATGTTCGATTACATGGACGTTTCCCCGAAGATGGTGTTCTCTGTGGCGACGGCGCTGATTCCCTTCCTGGAGAACGACGATGCGAACCGCGCGCTGATGGGCTCTAACATGCAGCGTCAGGCAGTTCCGCTTCTGTTGACGGAGGCGCCTGTTGTCGGAACCGGTATGGAGGAGAAATCCGCGGTGGATTCCGGCGTGTGTGTGATTGCTGAAAAGGGCGGTGTGGTAGAGCGCTCTACGTCTACGGAGATTACGATCCGTCAGGAGGACGGCAATCTTAAGAGATATAAACTAACAAAGTTTTTAAGAAGTAACCAGAGCAACTGCTATAACCAGAGACCCATTGTATTCAAGGGCGACAAGGTGGAGGCAGGAGATGTGATTGCAGACGGACCTTCTACATCTAATGGTGAGATGGCCCTTGGCAAGAATCCGCTGATTGGTTTCATGACCTGGGAGGGTTATAATTACGAGGATGCCGTACTGTTAAGCGAGCGTCTGGTACAGGAGGATGTGTATACATCTGTTCATATAGAAGAATATGAGGCGGAGGCCCGTGATACCAAGCTTGGACCGGAGGAGGTCACACGCGATATTCCGGGCGTGGGCGACGATGCCCTTAAGAATCTGGATGAGAGAGGTATTATCCGGATTGGCGCCGAGGTGCGCGCGGGAGATATCCTGGTTGGTAAGGTAACTCCTAAGGGCGAGACTGAGCTGACAGCAGAGGAACGTCTGCTGCGGGCGATTTTCGGTGAAAAGGCGCGTGAGGTAAGGGATACCTCCTTAAAGGTTCCTCACGGCGAGTACGGTATTGTTGTGGATGCCAAGGTATTTACCCGCGACAACGGAGACGAGCTGTCTCCGGGTGTAAACCAGGCAGTCCGTATCTATATTGCGCAGAAAAGAAAGATTTCCGTAGGCGATAAGATGGCGGGACGCCACGGTAACAAGGGTGTAGTTTCCCGTGTACTGCCTGTGGAGGATATGCCTTTCCTGCCGAATGGCCGTCCTCTTGATATCGTGTTGAATCCTCTGGGCGTGCCTTCCCGTATGAATATCGGGCAGGTATTGGAGATTCATCTGTCCCTGGCTTCTAAAGCATTGGGCTTCAATATTGCGACGCCTGTATTTGACGGTGCGGATGAGAATGATATTATGGATACTCTTGACCTGGCAAACGACTATGTGAATCTGAGTTGGGAAGAATTTGAAGCGAAGCATAAGGAAGAACTGCTTCCTGAGGTTATGGAGTATTTGTCTGAAAACAGGGACCACAGGGAATTGTGGAAAGGCGTCCCGATTTCCAGAGATGGAAAGGTGCGCCTGCGTGACGGACGTACAGGTGAGTATTTTGACAGTCCGGTTACCATTGGACACATGCATTATCTGAAACTTCATCATCTGGTTGACGATAAGATTCACGCCCGTTCAACCGGTCCTTACTCTCTGGTTACACAGCAGCCGTTGGGCGGTAAGGCACAGTTCGGCGGACAGCGTTTCGGAGAGATGGAGGTATGGGCGTTGGAGGCATACGGCGCGTCCTATACTTTGCAGGAGATTCTGACCGTGAAGTCTGACGACGTGGTTGGACGTGTGAAAACCTACGAAGCGATTATCAAGGGTGAGAATATTCCTGAGCCTGGTATTCCTGAGTCCTTTAAGGTACTGCTCAAAGAGCTGCAGTCCCTTGGGCTTGATGTGCGCGTGCTGCGTGACGACAATACTGAGGTAGAGATAATCGAGACAGCGGACATGGGAGAGACAGATTTCCGTTCATTGATTGAAGGAGACAGGAAGTATCATCAGGATGATGACCTTGGCGAACACGGGTATACCGAACAGGAATTCCAGGGGGAGGAACTTATTGATATTGAGGAGGAGCCTGACGAGGAAGACTTTGACGATATGGAATATGAACCCGATGATGATGATTTTTATGATGACTTGTCGGATGTTGAATAGGAAGGGGTGCCAGTATGCCGGAAAACAATAAGGAACAAGCATATCAG
>CAJUBG010000084.1 GCA_910584575.1 uncultured Dorea sp. | reverse complement strand
GCGACCATAAATCTGTTGTCTGCTCTATTTCATAATATTGATGTAATCCTTCTTTCACCCCTGCAATTTTAGGGAAATCCTTATCCACGTCTAAATGATCTGATGCGCCAGTGCTGATTTTGCCATCAACAGACATAAGCATAAATAATGTTGTAATAGGTCTATCCATTTTATCCTCCACCCCCTGAAACCTATTATACCATACCGCAGCTTGTACTCCAATTATTCATACCTGGATTTGTCCAATCTTATCACCCTCTCCACCCGACTCCCCAATCTGCTCAAAATCTCATTAGAAATCGTCCCCGCACATTCTGCCGCCTCACAAGCCAGTATCTCTCGTTCCCCGCTTCTCCCGATAAACACCGCATCGTCTCCGGCAGACACCTTCGGCACGCCCGTCACATCCAAAAGCAGTTGATCCATACAGACCCGTCCAATCACATTCGCCCTGCACCCATTTACCAGAGCATACCCCTTATTTGACAATTCCCTGGGAATCCCGTCTGCATATCCGATGGAAACCACCCCAATCCGCATCTCCCGATCTGCCCGAAACGCAAGCCCATAACCAGCAGCTTCATTCTCATGCAATACCTTTACGCATGTAACCCTCGCTTTCAGAGACAGCACCGGCCTAAGCTTGGCATCAGCCTTGATTTTATCGCCAGGCATACTAAGCGTCCCATAAAGGGCAATCCCCACCCGCGCGTAGTCAAATTCAAGCTCCGGATAGTTCAGCACCCCATAGCTTCCCTGTAAATGGGTCTTAAAACCGGAAATTCCTCTCCTGTGCAGAGTCTCTACAACTGCCTGGAATTCTTCAATTTGTTTCCTCGTATATGCAATCTCTGCCTCAGAATTCCCATCCGAAGCGCTTAAGTGGGAGTAGACTCCTGTAATCCTCAAATTCTCAAGCCCCCAGATTTCACATATCTTCTCCACATCCTCGCTGCGCTCTCCAAGACGGTGCATACCCGTATCAATCCCCACATGGACGCATAGGGGCTGACCGTAATCATTTAACACCCTGGCATATGCCAAATCCACCACCGTCTGCGTCAGTTGATAGTCCGCCAAGTCATGAAGCTGGCAGGGAGACGTATAACCCAAAATCAAAATCTGTCCCTTAATCCCTGCCCTGCGAAGTTCTACCGCCTCGCTTGCAGAAGCCACGCAGTAATCCCTGATTCCCATCTCGGCCAGCTTAAGCCCAATCTGCACCGCGCCATGGCCATAGGCGTTTGCCTTGACTGCCGGCATCAGCGCACATTTCTTTGGCAGAAGCTTCTGAAACTGCTTTACATTATGAGCCAGATTGTCAAGATTCAGTTCAATCCATGCCCTTCCCTTTTGATTTTTATCATGCTTGCTATCCATGCCAAACCTCCTCATAATCTTTCTTTTAAACGAACTAATACAACCGCCGCCATAAACGACGCCACGCAAACCGAAACATACTGTATAAAAGTATTGTCAACCAGCAGTTTTGTAAGTCCCGCCCCTTTTGCCATCCCGCGCAGTACCACAATCACCGCCGGATGGATGACATACACAACCAGCGAGCCCTTTCGTGTAAATGCCGGCGCCCTCCCCTCAAACATCAGTAATAACTGAAACAGAAAAAACATTGTTGGAATCAGAAAAACATACATACTGTTATGCCTCTGCCATTTCAGGCTGTAAGTGATTAAACCCTCGCCCATGAGAAGCAAAACAGACAGCGCCATTCCCCATACACAGACCATTTTGGGATACAGCCTCCCCATACAGGCGATTCTCATACCAAGCAGGAGAAAGACCGGTGCAAAAAATACGCCGTTTCGCGTGTAGCTGCTAATCTGAAAGATTCCATTGTACAATGCCTCAAGCTTAGGCACCCCTTGGATTGCACCGTAATAGCTGTCACCGAACAGACCGATTATGTACGCAAGCCCTGTGGCCACCGCCGCCAAAAGCGGAACCTGGCTTCCCGCCCGAAGCAGCCAAACCACCAACAGGCACCCAACCAGTACCGCCGGAAAATACCATAGATGGTAGAAAATTCCGTCAAATAAAAGCCCTTTCATCCATCCCCCAATACCCTCCGGCAGATTTTTGGAGTAAATCGTAAGAGGCAGGTACAACGCCGTGACCGCCAGATACAACGCCGTATTCTTCACCATGAATTTGCAGAAGGTTCGTTTCCTGCGAAATCCGCTTTTCACATAAGGTCCAAGGACAAAGTACCCTGTTGTCATGAAGAAAAACGGAACCGCCACCCTGCAAAGACAATAAGTCAGCAAAAAATCTATATCCTCACTCCAACATGAAAAAGGTGCGATATGGATTGCCACCACCATAAAGGCAGCAGCCATCCGAAAATAGTCAACTCCGGCAGACCTTACCGTACCGGTATTTCCCGCCCCTTTCGCATACGGCCCATGATTTCCGTATCTCATTAAGCTTCCCTCCAAAGGGTCAATACGACGCCGCCTTCATTGGTTCCCGAAGTCTGGCAGTTCTCCCCTTTTGGAAGTTCAAGAGAAACCGCTATGTCATTTTCCAAAGAAAGATAGGCAATCTCAATCCGATTTCCGGCTTCCCTAAAAATATACGGATGTCCCCATCCGGTATTATTTCTAAGGAACTTTATATATTCCTCCAAAGCCATCCCATTATTCGCCATAATCACGGAATGAGGATAGCCCACATAACGGAAATGCCATGGCTCTGCCCCGATTCCCGTGATTCCTTCCTTCGCAGCCGCGTATCGCTCTACAAACCCGAAATCAGCCATCCTCTCCCTAAACCGCTGAAAGATTCCCCTGTGCGGGAAACTGGGGCAGATAAAATCAATCTCCGGCGAATTTTCTGCCAGGTCAATGGCATACCCGCTTTGATGCTCGCTGTGTCCTGGTATTGCTACAAATTTTCGGGTAAATATTTCCCCGTTCTCCTCCATGGAAGCCTCCCATATCTTCTCCTGCTCTCTCTGCGTCCGAAAGCCGCTGACTGCCGCAATCTCATCCTTACCTCCAATGTCGGACAGCAATGCCTGTAACGCTTCGGCTGCCTGCTTCTTAAGCAAAATGTCCGGCTGATTGGACACTCCTGACTTAAGGGAAATCGGCTGCAAACCTGCCTCATCCACTATCCCGCCCAAAGGAAGCTTGGGCGTTACCAGAATCAGGCTTCCACTGTATGTATTTTCCTTCGTAAACGTAATCTTTTCCGCCATTCTTACTCACCGCCTCCAAGCAAACGCTCAATCACCTCTTTAAACGACAAGCCGGCCTCTTTTAGCATATTGGGATAACGGCTGTGGGAGGTGAAGCCTGGAATTGTGTTTACCTCATTAAAATAGATTTCCCCTCCAGGCGTCAGAAACATGTCTACTCTTGCAAAGCCGCTGCACCGAAGCAGGCGGTAGATTTGAAGCGCCGTTTCCTTAATTTCTTCTGACTTCTCATCCGTAATCCGCGCCGGAACATGGATACTGGAGGTTTTCAGCGTATATTTCTCTGTGTAATCAAAGAAGCCGTCAGACAGCTCAATCTCGTCCACCTCGCCAATAACCAAATTCTTTGTCCCAAGCACCGCGCAGCCCACCTCAAACCCCTCAATCATTTCTTCGAGAAGCACGGTAGAATCATGCCGAAACGCCTCCCGAATTGCAGGAATTAACTGTTCTTTTCCCTGCACCTTTGTAATTCCAAAGGATGATCCGGAACGGACCGGCTTCACGAATAAGGGATACCCAATCTCCTGGGCCTTCTCCCAGATGTCCCCCTTTTCCTGCATTTTTTCAAAATCCTCAATCACCACAGAGCGAGCCGACTTAATCCCGCCCATCCGTACAATCTGGTGCGCCAACTCCTTGTCCATGCATAACGCTGAGGACAACAGGCCGCACCCAATCACAGGAACTCCCATCAATTCCAAAAGCCCTTGAAGCGTCCCGTCCTCCCCGTTCTTTCCGTGCAGGATTGGCAGCGCAGCGCAAAGAGGAATGGTCTTGATTTCCGTGCCCTCCACATAGCAGATCCCGTGGACGGATCGGTCAAGAGACGGGAATACTGGCCTTAAATTTCCTTTCGTCTGCCACAGGTCCCTTGCAATATCCTCGATACCGCCCTGATACCAGAACCATTTTCCTGTATTGCGCTCAATGCCGATCAAAATTAGATTGTATTTCTCCGGATTAATATTTTGAATTACGGAGCAGGCCGATTGCAAAGATACTTCATACTCCGTGGAACAGCCGCCGAAGAATACGGCTATATTAGAATCACTCATTTTACATTTCCTCCCTTGCTGGATGTTATCTTAATCTTACTGTAAAATCAGTTTTGATACTTTGCTGTTCCGTTGTTTTTTTCCTAAGATATCATGAATAGTTATTAAGAAATTATTGAGGGCGTAATTCTATCCCGATATTTTATAAACTCTTTCACCGCTTTAGAGCTTCCCTTTTTATCAGGCATAGCAAGGCCGATTTTCCGATATGCCGGTTTTTCCAGTCTTTTTATTACGATATGATAGGGAAGCCTTTGAAGCACCAGGCTTGGCAGTATGCTGATGCCAAGTCCTGCTTCCACCATGGACATGATGGCATAATCGTCCCATGTCGTGAATTTTATATCAGGGCTTAGACGATTCTTTTTGAAAATGTCGGAGACGACGGTATTCTTATCCTTCTCAAGCAGCAGAAAGGGCTCCTGGCACAGCGCGTCCATAGGAAAAACATCACAGTCTGCCAGAGGGTGATGCTCAGGCAATACCGCCATAAGTTCATCCTGGGCAAGAAACAGTGTCTCAAGCTGCGGCAGGGTAGGCAGCCTTAAGAACCCGAAATCCACACGTCTCTCTATGATCCATTTTTCAATTTCTGTATAATCTCCCAGAAGAAGCTCATATTCAATCTGGGGATAATCATTTTGAAATGCTCTAATCATCTTTGGAAGCCAGTGGGTAGCCACACTGGAAAATGTACCGATACGAATGATACCGGACTTTAATCCATGCAGGTCGTCTACCTTTGTCTGCAATTTTTCATATTCCGCACAGAGCTTGGCCGCATATGGCAAAAGCTCTATTCCGTCAGAGGTCAGATGAAGGCCGGATCGGCTTCGTTCCAGCAGAATCACATCCCATTCCTTTTCCAAATCAGAAATCATACGGCTAATCCCAGACTGGGAATAGTGTAGCGCGCAGGCGGCTTTTGTGAAGCTTTGGTACTCTACTGCTTTTACAAACGCCAGATATTTTTGGAGATTCGCATCCATGACAAACTTATTCCTTCCAACAATAATTAATAAAAAGATTCGGAATACTCATATATAATATGAGATATATTCGTTTTTATTATCTGTCAAATTATGATACACTATTACCAAGTCAGAGCGCAATGACAAATTTAATATTTATATGGAGATGAGAAGATGTTTTATATCAGTGAGATTATGACGGACGGGCCGCAGGAATATAAGAACCGGTTGCAGCAGGAAACCTATAAGGCCCTGGTGCAGCTTAAGCTTCCTTTTGAACGGGTAGATACGGATGAAGCGGTCACCATGGAGGACTGTGTATTGATTGACCAGAAGCTGAATATGAAGATGGTAAAGACATTGTTTTTATGCAACCGCAAGAAAACAATTTTCTACCTGTTCATTACTACCAGTGAGAAGGCATTTGATACTAAGAATTTCAGCAATGCGCTTGGAATCTCCAGAGTGTCGTTTGCCCCTGCGGAAATGATGGAGGATATGCTGGGCAATAAGATTGGCGCGGCAACCGTATTCGGAACATTGCTGGACCTGGACAGGGATGTACAGGTAATTATTGACAAAGAGGTGGCTAAGGAGAAATATTATGGATGCAGCGACGGGACAACGACCTGTTATATGAAGCTTAAGACTTCGGATATTATTGACAGATTTTTACCGTTTGCAAAGCATAAGCCGGTGATTGTTGAGATATAGACAGGGGAGTAGGGTTTGTCAAATTTTAATCTTGACAAACCCACGTCAACTACTTTTAACCAGGCAAAGCGCCACGGAGAAACTATGCGAACGTCCTACATCCCCTCCCGCCTGCAATATGCCCTCACCGTCAGAACCAAAAACAGTGGAATCTCCACCGCAGCCGCACCGATAATCAGATACGGCGTCCAGATTACCATTGGCCCCATATGGACGAAATCGGTTCCCAACAGCTCAAAGAGAAATGAATTCGTAAACCCTAGCCCGCCGGACGGCAGTATACACCGGATGAGCTTCGCCAGATTTGTCGATGACATCATCGCAATGATCGTAGGCAGCAGACCGATTAGTACCGCAATTTTTAAGGAATCCTGAACGCTCTTACACCTCGCCGACAAAAATAATGTACAGCATATGGTAGCGAGGATGGACAGGAACATGCCTGCCGCCACTACCCTTTGAGCCTGCCCTGCCGTAAGAGCCGGAATCACGAACACACTCCAAAGTAGCTGCACCGATGATTTCAGGCTCTCTGTTCCGAACGTCACGTCCGTAATCAACAGGAATACTCCAACTCCTATCAGAAAAGTCGCCGCAAATACAGCCAATGCCGTCACAATCTTCGCGGCTGCCAGATGTCCCCTTCCATACTTCGCGCAGCGCAGGATGCTGTCCGCCCCAGTCTGATATTCAGCCGAAAAGACAGGGGAAATAATCACCACGAACACCAGCATCATTAACAGTGCGTATAAAGTCAGGTATTCAAAAGACGTCAGATCAATCCCTGAAATATAGGTAAAGGGCATCTTGATATCTTTGCTCAATTTCCGGACCATCTCCTGCTCGGCGTCGCTTTTCCCCATCATAGCCAGCCGTTCCTGATACTCGTCATAAAGCCGCGGGGCGTCCTCAGGCGAGAGGTCGGCGTCCGTCATGGAGTAAATATTTTCTCCGTCCGGCAGCAGCACCGAAGCCGCCAGGTTAATCACCGGATAAACCGGCTCAATCCTTCGGACATATTCCTCCCTTGGCATTTCCGGAGGAAAGATTGCGCCGTACTCTCGGTAACACTCCTGAAATACCGTAATCGCCTGGCGAATCTCCTCCTCTGTAATCTCTCCGTTTATCTCCTTTTCCTTCTCCTTTATGCAGTCGATTGCCTCCTTCCCCTCCAATGAGATTAAATTTCCCTGTTCATCTACATCAAAAGTTTTTACAAACGATATGGGGAAATATGCCATCACAGCCGACATCAACAGAATAAATGCCAACAGCGCCCAGGCAGACCTGGTGGTAACCACCCGTTTCATCTCCAGATAAATCAATCGTCCCATCTATATACCTCCTCATCAATCTTCTTTTCCACTTTCCGGAAACAGCCACAGATACAGATCCTCCATCCTGGGTTCTTCACTCTTAGACCCAGGAATTACCTCTGTCTCGGCAAGATACCTCACCTTCACATCCCCGTTTTCTTCATTGTAAACATTTACCATGGGAACACGATGCTCATAAACCCCAAGCTCTCTGCCGTCAATACTGGCTGACCAGACTTTTCCCGCTACCATGCGTACCAACTCCTCCGTCTTTCCCGTGGCAATGATCTTCCCCTCCCTCATGATGGCGTTGCAGGTGGCAATGTACTCAATGTCAGACACAATATGGGTGGAAATGAGCACAATCCTGTCGTGAGCAAATTCTGACAGAAGGTTTCTGAACTTCACCCTCTCGCCTGGGTCAAGCCCGCTGGTCGGCTCATCTAACACCAACACCTCCGGCTCGTTGAGCAATGCCTGGGCAATCCCGACCCGCCGCTTCATGCCTCCGGACAGCTTGGCTATCTTCTTATCCCGAACTTTAGAAAGGGACACCCGTTCAAGAAGCGCGCGGATACGCTCATGGGACGCCTCCTTTTTAAGCCCCTTAAGCGCGGCAACGTATTCCAGATAATCCTGGACGCTAAAGCTTGGATAAAAGCCGAATTCCTGGGGCAGATACCCGAAAATATCCCTATAAGCCTCCTTAAGTGTGTCAATCTCGATTCCGTCATACCGAATACAGCCGGAGGTAGGACGCATAATTCCGGCAATCAGGCGCATCAGCGTGGTCTTTCCCGCCCCGTTTGCGCCCAGAAGCCCCCAGACACCAGGGGTTAGGGTCAGTGAAACATCGTCAACGGCACATTTATCCTTATATTGTTTTGTAATTCCACAGATTTCCAGTTCCATATCATTCTCCTTCCTTCAATCCTTTTTTATACTAATCAGCAATTCTTTCTCCTACCTCCCCGCTTTCCTCTACCCATCTGCGGACCGATATCAAAAGCAGCGGAAAGATACATACCACAAGCAGCGCCCACAGCCTGACATTGTCATAGACTGCCGGCGTCCTGCGGTACAGGACGATTAACGCCGCCCCAAGGCAGACGCAAAAGCCCACACAGACTCCGGCTCTCTGGGAAGCCTCCTCCCATCCTTTTGTATTCCTGATAATCTGCACGCATCCCGTACACGCCAAAAACAGCGGAAGCAGAAAATACAAGGCCATTCTCCCTGCCGAAAGCCCTGCCGCGCCTGTTGTCAAACCGACGCAGAAGGCAAAAACAGCCAGGTACTCCACTGCCAGAAGCGTCATCTTCGCCATGAGAAGCCTTGGGAGAGAAATCCGAGACGCCAATTCAATCTCCTGCATGTGATAACGGCAGGACATCAGCAGTAACGGTACGGAGGACATCACCAACACAACAGCCAGGATTCCCATAAGCAGCGGAATATGGCGCATACTCAAATATTCCAGCCCCCCGTCCATCGTCCGATATATGACCATGAACATAACAGCCGCGGCTGACCCCTGGGTCATCCACATCTCTTTTCCCATAAACGGAAGCTGCCTTACTGTAAATGTAAAGAAGCTGATTCGTTTCCTCGGCTGCCAGACAGAATGCAGCTTTCGCACAGACGCAAGAACACTGGCCTTATTCTCCTCCGTACTCCCAACTCTTTTACCGGATACGTCAATCTTAAGAGCCTTCCCCAATTCTTCATACATTTTCTTCACGATCCCTCACACCTCTCCCTCCATCTCACGTTTCAATATCTTAAGCGCTCTTTTAAGCCTGGACTGCACCGTCCTCATGGGAAGGTCTGTCACCATGGCAATCTCCCTAAACGTCAATTCCTGGGCGAACTTAAGATATACGATCTCCCTTAAATCCTCCGGCAGCTTCCGTACCATATATTGAAAATTCACCTGTGCCTCCGAGTCTGCGTATCCCGTCTCAAGAAACTCCATATCCTCAGAAAGCTCTATGCCCTTCCTCTGTCTCCACAGGTCTGTACAGGTATTGGAGGCCACTTTATATAAGAAGCCCCTGAACTTCCCTTTGTCCCGATACTGTGGGAAATAGCGGATAACCTTTAGAAACGTGTCCTGTACCGCATCCCTTGCCCCCTCCATGTCCGGAGAATGATAGATACAGTATCTTAGGATATCTTCATAGTATATGGATACAAGCTCCTCCCAACAGGTGGTATCTCCCTTTTTAATCCGATGCAGCAATTCATTTTCACGCGTCAAAATTCTTCCTCCTTGAATGAGAGGCGTCCCTCTCTATAATAGATAACGTACTACATGGAGAAAATGATTTCAAATTTTTCTTTTTAATTGTATTTATAAGTATTTTTTTATATACTCTAGGTATAAGACGGTTTCATTGCATGGAATTTTAAACATGGGTTATAAACCAAATAGGGATAGATTAAAAAAATTTCAAAAGTGGTTGCTATTTTTTTATTAATTGAATATACTATATATAGTTAATG
>CAJUBG010000083.1 GCA_910584575.1 uncultured Dorea sp. | reverse complement strand
TGTTCCGCACCTGCAGGCATATGTGCTTCGTGGAGGATACGGACAGGTATGTGGAGTTGATGAAGGAGTGGCTGAACGCTAACGATTAGATTATAAAAGAGGATGCACCCTTAGGAGAGGCGCATCCTCTTTTTGAGAGAATAATGAATGAGGCATTATTACGATATGCCACCTTCCCATCCATTTTAACAGAAGTCAGATGAATTAGACAGCATATAGCAAATTCCTTAACATAAACTTAGCATAACTCATTCTCGTCCTCCCGCATCCGATACCCCACGCCCACCTCTGTAAACAGAAATTGCGGCTGTGAAGGGTTCTGTTCAATCTTTCTGCGTATATTCGCCATGTTGACGCGGAGGATTCGGTTGTTATCTCCTGTAAATGGCCCCCATACATTAGACATAATCGCGGAATAAGTCATAACCTTCCCTGAATTTCTGGCAAGGAAGGCAACAATCTTATACTCAATCTGCGTCAGGTGAACCTCCTCACCATTTACTGTAAGCATCCTTTTGTCAAAATCCAGAAGGAGTCCCCTGCATTGATAAGGCCGGATGTACAATGCTGAATTGGAATCCATACGGTTACTGTGACGCAAAGACGCTCGGATTCGCGCCAGCATTTCAGGCGTCCCGAAAGGCTTGGTGATGTAATCGTCTGCACCCAGATCCAGGGCGGCAACCTTGTCCTTCTCACCTGTTCGGGCAGAAACAACGATGATTGGACAGCTCGTCCATTTTCGTACAGAAGTAATAATGTCATTTCCTTCAATGTCGGGAAGACCGAGATCAAGAAGGACGATGTCCGGACACTGTGAGCTAATCAGAGAGAGCCCTGCTTTGCCGGAAAGAGCCGTGATGACACGATAGCCGTTGGATTTTAATGCTTTAGACATAAAGTCAGAGATATTTTTTTCGTCTTCAATAATTAATACTGTATAGTTTGGAGTTGTCATATTTTTCACCTTTACTTTGAAAGAGTATTTTTACACGATGGGGAGGGAAAATGCAAATTCAGCCCCATTTTCGTGGTTATGAGCCGTAATCGTCCCGCCGTGTGCCTGTATGATCGTGCGGCAAATGGATAAACCGATTCCCATGCCGCGTTTGGTGTCCGAGGCGAGAGAACTGTCGTACTTTCCGCTGAAAATGTCTGGAAGTGCGGAGGTATCGATTCCTTTGCCGTGGTCAATCACATGAAATGTGACATAAGCGTCGTCGTTCGTTATGATAAGCTCTACCGGCTGAGTGGTCTGGGAATGAACCAATGCATTTTCCAGAAGATTAATCAGGACTTGCTCAATAAGCAGGAAATCCATAGGAATCATCAGTATCTCATCAGGGGCGGATACTTTGATGAGAGCGTCCGGCATCCTTTTTTCCAGCCTGTCGATTGCCTCGGAAACTACCTCCTCTACAATCTCCGGTTCTTTGGAAACCTTGTGGCTGTCCTCCTGGATTCGTGTGACGGACAAAAGATTTTCTACCATATTCAGAAGCCAGTTGGAGTCATCATGAATGGAGGTAATCAGTTGCAATTTTTCATCTGAATTCAGTTCGTCATGGTTCTCAATATATGAGGCCGAAGACCCGATAATGCTGGTCAGCGGAGTCCGAAGGTCATGAGAGATAGCCCGCAAAAGATTCGCTCGAATCCGTTCCTTCTCCGCATCGTTCAGCTTCCGTTCCCGTTCCGCAATCATCTCGTCCTGACGGGTGAGCTTGGTTGTCATAGCGCTGGTAGTGATGGTGATAATCAGCATACAGACAAATGTGATGGGATATCCGTTCATGGTAAAGTTAATCTCAAAAAACGGATAGGTAAAAAATCCGTTGATGAAGATTACGCAGAACAGAGAAGAAAAGATACCATACAGGTATCCCGTCGTCCATCTTGCGATTAGGATAAGGGCGAGGATATAGACCAACGCGATATTGGCGGTATTGTCCTTTACAAAGTGAAAGAATATGAATGCCAATCCGGTTGCAAAAGCAAGCATTATAAGTGTGTATGAGATGTTGCGCAGGAAGTTTTTCATAGGAAGTCCTGTCTCCTTTTGGTACATGTTATGATATAGATAGTATACCATAAAAATCGTGAGATAAAATAGGAATGATTTATGAAATATGTATAAATGATAGTTTGACTATATAAAAATATTATTTTGGTTTAGCCACGACAATGATTGACGAGAAATAATACTTTGATTATAATAAGATTATTGGCAGTTACTAACATTGAAAGGGGAGTACGCTATGGCATATATTAAGAGGGCCGCTGAAGATATGATTGCAAGAATTTCGCGGATGTTTCCAGTGCTTTTGGTCACTGGACCGAGGCAGGTCGGAAAAACAACTTTACTGCAAAAGCTAGCAGAAGTGCAGCAGGAGGAAGGCATAGGACGTAAGTATGTAACCTTGGATGATCCGGATGTGAGATACCTTGCAAAACGCGACCCTGCATTGTTTCTGCAAAGATATTCTCCGCCGGTTTTAATTGATGAGATTCAGTATGCAACAGAATTATTTCCCTATATAAAAATGAGTGCAGACCGTTCAAAACGAAAAGGGGATTTCTGGCTCACAGGTTCACAGGCTTTCCACCTTATGAAAGATGTGAGTGAAAGTCTTGCAGGGCGTGTTGGTATTGTGAATTTGTTAGGGCTTTCTGATGCAGAAATTAATCAGATGCCAAGCGAACCGTTTACTACTGACACCGGACGTTTATTGAATCGTTTATCTGCCACGAAGCCGCGCGGACTCAATGAAATATATCAGAGGATATTTAAAGGTTCTATGCCAGAGCTTTATGCGGATAAAAATGTAGATTGGGAAACCTACTACCGTTCCTACGTAGATACGTATCTGCATAGGGATATCCGTGATTTGGCGCAGGTTGCGGATGAAATGCAATTTTACAATTTTATGACGGTTGTTGCAGCCCATACTTCTAAGCCGGTTGTATACGAGGAGCTGGCAAGTGCGGCGGGGATATCGGCGCCAACGGCAAAGAAATGGCTGTCGATTTTGGTTTCATCCCATATCATTGCGCTTATACAGCCGTATCATAATAATGCTCTGAAACGCGTTGTAAAAATGCCGCTTCTTCATTTTTTAGATACAGGTCTTGCAGTTTATCTTTTAAAGTGGGGGAATCCGGAGACGCTGGAAAAAGGCGCCATGTCAGGGGCAATTTTTGAAAGCTATGTCTTTTCGGAAATTTACAAGAGTTATTTGAACGCAGGAAAAGAACCCCCGATTTATTATTATAGAGATAAAGACCAGAAGGAGATTGACCTGTTGATTTATCAGGATGGTGTATTGTCACCAATAGAGATAAAAAAATCGGCTTCACCCGGAAAAGCTGCAATCAAGAATTTTCGGGTATTAGATGCAGTTCGTACTGCAGAGACTTTTGGAGGATTGGAAACGCTTAAAGTAGAAATAGGAACAGGAAGCGTTATTTGTATGGCGGCAGATTTGCTTCCCGTTGATGAAAAAAACTGGTATGTACCGGTTTGGCTGATTTGAAAAGCAGATTTAAGAAATAGATGATTTCCCGTCACGCCGCGGCATATACTGTCAGTAAAGACGTATATCCGGAGTTGTGTCTATGAATGTAGAAAAAAGGAAAAAGTGGAGAAACTACGGGCTTTTTGCCCTGGCTCTTGCCGCCGCCCTGTTTGGCTCATTTCAATACATTTCCAGTTACTCCACGGTTTCCGGAAATATCAACGGAAAAGAGATGCCCATCTGTTCTGTGGAAACAGAGGAAAAGAAGGTGGCGCTAACCTTTGACGCTGCCTGGGGAAACGAGGATACCGCGCGGATTCTTTATATCCTCAAGAAGCACAAGGTTCAGGCGACCTTCTTCATGACGGGCGACTGGGTGGAAAAATATCCGGAGGAGGTTAAGGCAGTCAAGGAGGCTGGCCATGACCTTGCCAACCACAGTGCCAGCCACAGGAGTATGATTGGGCTTGAGAAGGAGGAACAGAGGCAGGAGATACTGTCTGTGCATGAGAAGGTTTTAGAGCTTACGGGGGAGGAGATGCGGCTGTTCCGCGTCCCCTATGACAACTATGACGATGAAATTATCCGCAATATCCAGGCGTGCGGCTATTATCCTATCCAGTGGTCGGTTGACAGCCTTGACTGGAAGGATTATGGTGTCAAAGATATTGTTGAGACGGTAATAGGCAGCAAAGAGCTAAAAAACGGCGCGATTATTCTTCTGCACAACGGGACGAAGTATACGGCGGAGGCATTAGATGATTTGCTGACAGAGCTTGAGAGGAAGGGATATCAGATGGTTCCGGTGTCGAAGCTTATCTATAAGAAGGGGTTTTACCTGGACGCGGCAGGGCGCCAGCTAAAAAAGAAATAAGAAAGGATAAATTCAGATGGAAAGCAGGGTATCAGTTATCAGTATCATGGTTAAGGACGAAGAAGCGGCGGGGGAGGTCAATCAGTTACTCCACGAATTCCGCCAGTATGTGGTGGGGCGTATGGGAATTCCATACAGAGAGCGAGGAATATCCATTATCAGCGTGGTTCTGGACGCGCCGCAGGATGCTACAAGCTCTCTGTCAGGGAAATTAGGGATGCTTAAGGGGGTCAGCGCTAAGACTCTGACCGCTAAAACCGATTAATTCCGTTCTGTAATTCCTCCGCCCATTTCTGCAGGTTGTAGGTTCGTCCGCCGAACAGCTTAAGAAGCGCGCCGGTAGGATTATTTTCGTTGGCAAATGCATTGGCCTCGTCAGTATCTACATGCATTGCTAGCGCAAAATCCGGATGGACGCGTACTACTACATCGGCAAAAATCAGAGAGCGTTCAAAACTCTCCATAATGACAAATACCTCGTCGTTGTCCTTGACATTTAGCTGGATTGCCTGTACAGGGGTCATATGAATGTGACGCTTTGCGACGATAACACCGTGGTCAAGTTCAAGCGTTCCGTTTGGACCCTCCAGGATACAGCCAGGGGTGTCCGCCGTGTCTCCGGACTGGCGGATGATGCCTGGGATTCCCAACTTGCGGGAATCGGTCATGGAGATTTCTACCTGAGTCTCCTTGCGGAAAGGGCCCAGAACGGCAACATTTTCAAAGGAGGACTTAGGGCCTCTCACGGCGAGGCGTTCCTCGCAGACATATTGTCCGGGCTGGCTAAGCTCTGCCTTGAAGGTCAAATCCTTCCCTTCTCCGAATAGAATATCAAAATCTTCGCGGCACAGATGGATGTGGCGTGCACTTGTCTCGATTGGGATAGCGAGTCCCATAATTTAATCACCTCATTCGTAAATAATAATTTATTTTAACAAACATGGAGTGTTTTTTCAACGCATGGCTTCCATTTTATTGGAAAATGGAATATAATAGCGGTATACGGAAATGCCGGCGGCAGTCTTTTTTTGATATGCTGTGTGGAGAATAAAACAAACAGGAGGATTTGATGATGAGAAACGTATGGGAAAGCATTAAGGATTTTTTTTGGAGAGACTGGACGCCTGCGGAGAAAGTGCTGGTGATTCTTTGTTGTGTTCTTTTTGGGGTAATCAAGGGCTTCTTCCTGGCGCCGATTAAGAGGGGGATTAACTGCGGCAATAATAACGGAAATTCTTATGTTCAGACCGAGGATGGATGTTGGGCTGAGGAAGAAGCGTAGTGAACAGTAAGAAGGGGGAATCCCCAATGAAACTTGGGCATTTTGTCACGTTGACAAAGTGCCTGTTTTTATTCTATAATAAATAGAGCAAAACAAGGGCGTTTTCATCCAGGCATGAGAACGCCCATTTTTATGCTGATTTAGGAGGTTGGATTCGATGCATTATACAAAGCGTGATATTTTAAAAATGGTGGAGGAAGAAGATGTAGGCTTTATCCGCCTGCAGTTTACCGATATTTTCGGGATGATGAAGAATGTTGCCATCACCACCAGTCAGCTTCAGAAAGCGCTGGACAATCAGATTATGTTTGACGGTTCTTCCATAGAAGGATTTGCGCGGATTGAGGATTCGGATATGATTCTGTATCCGGACACGGATACCTTTGCCATATTCCCATGGAGGCCGCAGCAGGGGAAGGTGGCGAGGCTGATTTGCGACGTTTATAAGCCGGATGGGACAGTTTTTGAGAGCGACCCGCGGTATATTTTGAAAAAAGTGTTGTCAGAGGCAAAGGCTATGGGATATGATTTCCATGTGGGGCCGGAGTGTGAGTTCTTCTTGTTCCATACGGATGAGGACGGCAGGCCCACCACTCTTTCCCATGAGAGCGCCACGTATTTTGACCTGGGACCGTTGGATTTGGGGGAAAATGCGCGGCGGGACATGGTGCTGACACTGGAGGATATGGGATTTGTAATCGAAGCGTCCCATCATGAGGTGGCGCCGGCGCAGCATGAGATTGATTTTCAGTACGACGAGGCGCTTAAGACGGCGGACAATATCATGACGTTTAAGCTGGTGGTAAAGACCATTGCGAAACGCCACGGGCTTCACGCTACATTTATGCCGAAGCCCAAATTCGGGGTCAGTGGTTCGGGTATGCATATCAATATGTCTCTTGCCAGGGACGGAATCAATGCGTTCTCGGATGGGGCGGACGAGAGAGGCTTGAGCCGGGAAGCGTATTATTTTATCGGCGGCATCATGAAGCATATGAAGGCAATCAGTTTTATTACCAATCCTATTGTAAATTCTTACAAGAGGCTGGTGCCGGGGTATGAGGCGCCTGTCTACATTGCGTGGTCTGCCAAGAACCGCACGCCTCTTTTGAGGGTGCCGGCGGCAAGAGGGCTTGGCGCAAGGGTAGAGTTGAGAAGTCCGGACCCGTCGGCAAATCCCTATCTTGCGCTGGCGGTATGCCTGGCAGCAGGATTGGACGGAATCCGAAATGAGATTGCGCCGCCAAAGAGTATTGACTGCAACATTTTCGAGATGACAGAGGAGCAGAGAAAATCGGCGCAGATTGAGGCGCTTCCGGCAAGTCTTCGTGAGGCGGCGGCAGAATTTGCCAGGGATGACTATATTCAGGCTGTGCTTGGAGAGGATTTATCGAGAAAATATATTCAGGCAAAAGAGAAGGAGTATGCGGATTACCGTACACAGGTTACGGATTGGGAAATCGGCAGATACCTGCATCGGATGTAGATTGTCAGGAGGGGTAAGCTTGGTAGGTATTATCGTTGTATTTCCCAGTAAGGAAAATGCGGTCAATGTTCGCAACCTGTTGGCACGTTACGGGATGGAGGCCGTGGGAGTCTGCACGACGGGCGCTAAGGCTTTACAGTACGCCGATGCGGTGGATGAGGGGATTGTGGTATGTGGATACAAAATGAAAGATATGATGTATACAGAGCTGCGGGAATATCTGCCGAAGGATTTTGAGATGCTTCTTATCGCTTCGCCGGAGAAATGGGCGGGGGAGAGCATGGACGGGGTGGTATGTCTGTCCATGCCGCTTAAGGTGTATGACCTTATGAATACCATGGAAATGCTGCTTCAAACCATGGAGAGAAGGCGGAGGAAGCGAAAAGCTGAGAGGAAGAACCGTAATCCGAAGCAGCGGGAGGTAATTGCAAGGGCAAAGGAGTTGCTGATGAACCGAAACCATATGTCAGAGGAGGAGGCTCACAGATATTTACAAAAGTGCAGTATGGAAAGCGGTACGAATATGGTGGAGACAGCAGAGATGGTGCTGAGTGTGATGGCAGAGTAATAGAAAAGGAGTCTTAGGAATGAAATTTACGAAAATGCATGGTTTGGGAAATGATTATGTCTATGTGAACTGTCTGGAGGAACAGGTGGAAAATCCGTCAGAGATGGCGAGATGGGTCAGCGACAGGCATTTCGGAATCGGCTCGGACGGACTGATACTGATTCGTCCGTCTGCTTCGGCTGATTTTGAAATGGAGATGTATAATGCGGACGGCTCTAGGGGAGAGATGTGTGGAAATGGGATTCGCTGTGTGGCAAAGTATGTCTATGACTACGGCTTGACCGATAAGACCAGCATTTCTGTGGAAACCCTTGGCGGGATTAAGCATCTGGACATGACTGTGGAGGAGGGGAAGGTTTCTCTGGTGAGGGTTGATATGGGGAAACCTGTGCTTCGGGCAGAGGCGATTCCGATTGTCTGTGAAAGGGTTGCAGAGGAGTGCGTCGTGGACGAGGATAGTGTGTTGGGCGGCGAGGCTGTCTCGGAGTATAGGGAGGAAGCAAGCTGTAAAAAGGTAATCGACGAGCCGATTGTGGTTGATGGGATGGAGTATCAGATTACCGGCGTTTCCATGGGGAATCCTCATGCGGTGGTTTTCCTGGAGGATATAAAAGATCTGGATATAGAGAAGCTTGGGCCGAAGTTTGAGAACCACGAGAGATTTCCCAAGAGGATTAATACGGAGTTCGTTCGTGTAATCGACAGGGAAACGATAGAGATGCGTGTTTGGGAGAGAGGGTCTGGCGAAACGCTTGCCTGCGGGACAGGCGCCTGTGCCGCGGCAGTAGCCAGTATCCTTAACGGGCTGGCAGAACGTAAGGTTACGGTGAAGCTGCTTGGCGGTGAGCTGCTGGTCGAGTGGGAGGAGGAAACCGGAAATGTATATATGACAGGGCCGGCGGTTACGGTGTTTGAGGGGGTAATACCTTATAATTAACTAAGAGGGAGGAAGGCAGATGTTTAAGGTTAATGAGGATTATTTGAAATTACCGGGAAGTTATTTATTTTCAACGATAGGCAAAAAGGTGGCTGCGTTTCAAGAGGCGAATCCGGATAAGAGTATTATACGCCTGGGGATTGGAGATGTGACGCAGCCCTTGGCGCCGGCTATTATTAAAGCTCTGCACAGCGCTGTGGATGAGATGGCTCATGCGGAGACGTTCCGAGGTTATGCGCCTGATTTGGGCTATGAATTTTTGAGAAATGCCATGGCAAAGAATGATTATCAGGACAGAGGATGTGACATTGAGGCGGATGAGATTTTCATTTCCGACGGCGCGAAATGCGACTCAGGAAATATTCAGGAAATATTTTCCAGAGACAGTAAGATTGCTGTGTGTGACCCTGTGTATCCGGTCTACGTAGATACGAATGTGATGGCAGGGCGTACTGGTATCTATGATTCTGCCACAGAGACGTGGAGTGACGTCATCTATATGCCTTGTACAAAGGAGACAGATTTTGCGCCAGAGCTTCCGAAGGAGACGCCGGATATTATTTATCTGTGCTTTCCGAATAATCCGACTGGCTCTACGATTACAAAGGCACAATTACAGGCATGGGTGGATTATGCCAACAAATATGGGGCGGTTATTATCTATGACGCTGCTTATGAGGCATATATTTCTGAGGAGGAGGTGCCCCATAGTATCTATGAATGTGACGGGGCAAGAACCTGTGCCATTGAGCTTCGGAGTTTTTCTAAAAATGCCGGTTTTACAGGTGTGAGGCTTGGGGCGACGGTGATTCCCAAGGATGTGAAATGTGGTGAGGTTATGCTTCATTCCATGTGGGCGAGACGGCATGGCACGAAGTATAATGGCGCGCCGTATATCGTGCAGAAGGCAGGGGAGGCTGTGTACTCCGAAGCGGGGAAGGCCGAGCTTAAAGAGCAGATTGCCTATTATATGAGGAATGCAAAGGTAATCTATGAGGGGCTTAAGGGAGCCGGATACAATGTGTCCGGAGGTGTCAATGCGCCGTATATCTGGCTTGAGATTCCAAAGGGAATGACTTCATGGGAATTTTTTGACTGCTTGCTGGAACGTGCTAATGTGGTGGGAACGCCGGGGTCAGGGTTTGGACCTAGCGGGGAAGGGTATTTCCGGCTTACGGCGTTTGGCTCTTATGAAAATACGGTGGCGGCGATAGAGAGTATTCGTAAGATGTAGGAAAGCCGGAGGCTGTTGCGGCAGCCTCTGCATTTTTTGTTGAGGTAAGATTGGAAGGATGTAGAATCGATTTTGAAAAACAGAAAAAAATGAAAAATTTTCAAAAAAGGGGTTGATTTTTGGAAAAAAGCTGTTATAATATAGTTTGTTCGTTGGTAATAATGCGTTCGTTGGTAATAATGCGGATTGGTGTAACGGCAGCACAGCAGACTCTGACTCTGTTAGTAGAGGTTCAAATCCTCTATCCGTAGTTCCTTGGCAGGGGCGCTGGATGTCTTGTTGGACAAGGCATCCAGACACAAATTAATATTATCGGAGTGTGGCTCAGCTTGGTAGAGCGCTACGTTCGGGACGTAGAGGTCGCGTGTTCGAATCACGTCACTCCGATT
>CAJUBG010000082.1 GCA_910584575.1 uncultured Dorea sp. | reverse complement strand
TGCCAGAAGTCTGTGACGCGCATAGCTTCTGCAAAGTTCTCAAGACTCCAGGATTTTGGAAGGCTTAACGCCCCTGCAATGTCGTTGGTCATCTCTGACGGCTTCTTGAAAGCGATCACAAACGCCATGTAAAGCGGGAAGATAACAGTCAGACAGCCAACAATCAAAAGGATGGTAAGCGGCCAATTAGTAGTTGCCGCAACTTTATTTTTCTGTTTCATTATAACTGTTCCTCCTTCTTTCCTGTAATAGTAAGCTGAGCCACAGAGATTGCAACAATCACGATGAAGAAGATTACCGCGTTAGCGCTCTGGAACCCGAACTGTCCGCCGCCCATACCATTGTTGTAAATCAGGTAGGAGATGGACTCTGTACTCTGTGCAGGACCACCCTTGGTCAACGCCATGATCTGGTCGAATACCATCAGGAAGTCTTTCATACTCAATACCATGTTAATGCTGAAGAATGGGATGATCAGCGGGAAAGTCAGTGACTTGAAGCTTAACCATCCGGTAGCGCCGTCGATAGCGCCTGCCTCATATACATCCTCCGGTACGGTCTGAAGACCGGAGATATAGATGAGAGTGGTCTGTGCGATAGACTGCCATGCAGCGACGATTACGATAGCAATCCATGCGGTCTTGGTGTTGGAAAGCATACTTCCGGTTCCTGTGAGTGCAGGAAGGATGTAGGTGAAAATGTATCCGAAGATGTAACCTACAACCAGTCCGCCCAGGATTCTTGGAACGAAATACATACCTCTTAAGGCGCTCTTTGCCCGAATCTTACCGTTTAAGCCCAGTGCAAGAAGCAGGGCGATTACGTTGGTAAGAACCGTAGCCAGGATGGCGAATTTGAAGGTAAAGAGATAGGATTTTCCTACACGCGCGTCTGTAAATAAGTCGGCGTAGTTACGCATACCTACCCAGTCGTAGCTTCCGAAGCCTTTGAAGTTCGTGAAGCTGTAAATCAGGCCCTTAATCAATGGCAGAGTGTTGAAGCAGAAGAACAATGCCAGGATCGGAACTGTAATTAATAAAAAGGTCTGGTTTCTGCTTAATTTTTTATTCATTATTAATTCCCTCCCTTTTCCTCATATTCCTGTACTTTGCGGATAATGTCACGGTTGTAACGTACCCAGTCTGTGTCGAACTTGTTCAGGAACTTGTCTACGTCGCCGTCAAGTAAGAAGGTCTGGATCTGAGCGTCCACACTCATCTCTGCCGGATAGTAGTGATCCTGGTAGTCAACCATCTTGCCCTCGTTGATGTAGTCAAGCATGCCGTCAAGAGCCGGAGAAAGTTCAAATTCCTTATCCTTACACGGAACGGCGTTCTGGTCGTCCAAGTATGTCTGGATGGTGGAGTCCTCTAACATGAACTGAAGTACCTCGTAGGCAGCCTCCTTGTTTTTGCACTCGTTGGTAACACAGAACTGAAGGTCAACACCAGAGTTCAGAATGTTGTCGTCTGCATTGTCACATCCCGGCATTACGAAGGAATCAATGTCCATATCCGGATTCACGGACTGAATCTGCGGAACAGCGTAGCTGCCGATACAGTACATTGCTGATTCACCGTTCGCGAATGCAGTACATGCGTCATTGTAGTTGTACGCAAACGGATCGTCCTGTGCATGGTCAAGAAGTTCAAGCATCTTCTCGGCAACCTCCGGATACTCGTCGATGAATTTTGTCTCGCCTTTGTTTACCTGACGGCAGACATCGGCAGGAGCCAGGTCACAGGCAAGTGCGTTCCACGGCGCCAGACAGGTCCATACATCTTTGTAACCGAAGTATAAGGGCTGCTGTCCTGAAGCTTTGATCTCGTCGCACAGGTCCATGAATTCATCCCACGTTGTCGGAATTTCCCACTTGTTTTTCTTAAACATCTCTCTGTTGTACAGTACGCCTGCTGCATTCGCTACATAAGGAACTGCGTATACGCCGTCCATGGGAACGAATTCCAGGTTCTTGTCGATGTCTAAGTAGGCTTGCTTGATTAGGGAAAGCCCTTCAAAGTCTGAGATGTCCATCAGCATCTCAGCATCAAGGAAGTTTGAGAAATTGACGTCACCGCCGATACCGATGATATCTGGGGCGTCCTCCTTGATGAAACGTGTTTTCAGTACAGTCATGGCATCGTTGGGGGACTCGATCTTCAATACGATGTCATCATGTGTCGCATTGAACTCGGCCTCCATCTTCTCGAAAGCCTTAACGGCCTCCGGCTTGTACTGAAGCATGGTGATATGGGTTTTTCCGTCAGAGCTGCCTTCGGAGCTGCAGCCACTTGCTGAAAAAGCGGTCCCAATCAGCATTGCTGCCACAAGTGTTGTGGCAATTACTCTCTTTTTCATTCCACACCTCTCCTTTTTCCTTCATGCTTTCGTTAAGTTGCATGAATTTTTATGTATTTACTGGTAAAATGATAGCAGTTTGCTACGCAAAGGTAAATGTTTAGATGAGGCGGAATTTTATCATAATGCGGCATTATAAAGAAATTGTTGAAGTATAGACGTATTATGGTATATAATATTAAAAATAAATGAATTTTCGTGATTTTCTATAAAAAAGGGAGGTGAGTTTTGAGCAATTTCACGAAAAATCAGGAAACTATCAGAAAGGCAGGGAAACGCAAAATGACGAATCATTTGTTTTCTGTGTTTCAGGACGAGCGTTTTATGGACCTGACAATATACCAATATGGGTATGAGAAGTGTGAACCACTACATTCTTTTGGACCTTATGTTCGGAACAATTATCTGTTCCATTATGTAATCTCAGGAAAGGGATGTCTGCATGCCAACGACGAGAGGGGGGAGGCGGTTCCCCATAATATCGAGGCGGGAAATGGATTTCTTATCGAGCCGGGATATGTCACCACCTACTTTGCGGACAATGACCAGCCATGGGAGTATGTGTGGGTGGAATTCGGAGGTCTGCGCGCCAAGGAGTGTGTCGAGCTTGCAGGGCTGTCCCACAAGTCGCCGGTATACCGTCTGGCGTCGCCGGAGTACGGAGAAAGCCTTCAGGAGAGGATGCTTACCATCGTCAAGAGCCAGAATGCCTCCAACATGGAGATGATCGGCCATCTCTATCTGTTCCTGGACTGTTTAATTAAGTATTCGGCGTCCAAGAAGCAGCTTCAGGGCGGGAAGCTCAGCGAGTTCTATGCTAGGGAGGCCGTGGTGTATATTGAGCATAACTATGACCAGGATATTACGGTGGAGGATATTGCGAAGAAATGTCAGCTAGACCGCAGCTATTTCGGTAAGGTATTCAAAAAGGTGGTCGGGCAGTCGCCCCAGGAGTTCCTGATCCGTTACCGTATGACCAAGGCGGCGGACGCGCTGATTATCAGCGACGATTCGGTCAGCGATATTGGACAGTCCGTGGGATATCCGAACCTGCTGCATTTTTCCAGGGCGTTTAAGGGGGTGTATGGAGTGTCGCCGCGGGAGTACAGGCAGAAAAACAAGATTATAGACAGGTAGTTTTGTTTATATGCATTTCTTATAAAAAAACTCTTGAAAAACGGCAGTTGATGTGTTTATAATATTGCCAAATAATAGTTTTACGCAAAACCTAATAATACAAATTAAGGAGTGGGAAGCTTTATGGATTTGTCGATCTATCGATGCGGGTATGAAAAACGATGTCCGCTACGGATAAAGCAGTATGAATCTGGCGGTCATTATCTTTTTTGTTACATCATTTCAGGCAGAGGTGTTTTGCGGATAGATAAAGAAAAAGAACCATCTTGCCTTCACGCGCTGTCTGAAAGGACTGGGTTTTTAATCGGACCGGAGGAGGAGAACAGTGAAGTGACTTCGGACGGGGAGTGGGATTATGTGTGGGTGGAATTCGGAGGGCTTCGGGCAGAGGAATATGTGAGCATGTCCGGCTTGTCCGCTGACCAGCCGGTATATTTTCCCGAAGAACCAAGAGGCGGGGATGAGCTTCTTTCCAGTATGATGGAGTTGGTAAGAAGCGAAGAAGAATGTCCCCTTAGGACGACAGGTTATCTATACCTTTTTATGGACAGCCTGATTCGCACGTCCAGGTTTCGGCGGCAGACGGCAGAAGGACGCACCAGCGAGGAGTATGTGGAGGGTGCGGTCCGGTACATCAAACAGAACTATTTCCGGCACATATCAGTAGAAGAACTGGCAAGACAGTGCTGGCTGGACCGAAGTTATTTCGGCAAGGTTTTTAAATCAATTACAGGGCAGTCCCCTCAGAGATTTCTAATCAGCTTCCGCATGGAGAGGGCTGCGGCAGAGCTTACGGCGAGTAATGCGCCGATTGGCGATGTAGGTGCGTCTGTGGGTTATCCGAACCTGCTGCATTTTTCCAGAGCGTTTAAGGGTGTTTACGGAATGTCCCCCAGGGAATACCGGCAGCAGTATAAGAAGCAGGCGCGCAGGGAAGTAATTCAATAAAAAGCAATTCAGCAATACCATTCAGTAATAAAGTTTCAGTAAGCGTAATATAATTTAGGCATTGACTTTTTTTCTCGAATTATGTATCATTGACTTTAATGAGTAAAAGCGTTAAAGCGCGAGAAAGGGGTTTTCCAATGCCAATTACAGATATTTTGGAAAAAAACTGCCGTCTGTACGGAGATGATGTTTGTCTGGTGGAGATTAATCCGGAGATGCCGGAGACCAGGCGCGTGACGTGGAAGGAGTATGAGCTGATTGAGCCTGTCCGCGCTTCGTATTACAGGCGGGAGATTACATGGAATGTTTTTAATGAGAAATCAAACCGTTTCGCGAACCTGCTTCTGGAACGGGGAATTAAGAAGGGAGATAAGGTGGCAATCCTTTTGATGAACTGTCTGGAGTGGCTTCCCATCTATTTCGGGATTTTAAAGACAGGCGCTCTTGCGGTGCCCCTTAACTTCCGGTATTCGGCGGAGGAGATCCAGTACTGTGTGGAATTGGCAGAGGTGGATGTGCTGGTGTTTGGGCCGGAGTTTATCGGGCGTGTGGAGGAGATTGCGGACAATATCAGCAAGCACCGCCTTCTGTACTATGTGGGAGATGGCTGTCCGGGGTTTGCGGAGGATTACACTATGCACTCGGCCAACTGTTCTAGCCAATCTCCAAGGATTGATATCAATGACGATGATTATGCGGCCATCTATTTCTCATCGGGTACTACGGGATTTCCCAAGGCTATCTTACATACCCATGAGGCGCTGGTTCATTCTGCCAAGGTAGAGCAGAACCACCACGGGCAGACTAAGGACGACGTATTCTTATGTATCCCGCCGCTGTACCATACGGGGGCGAAGATGCACTGGTTCGGAAGCTTTTTAACCGGCGGGAAGGCTGTGCTGTTAAAGGGCACCAATCCGGAGTTTATCTTACGGGCCGTTTCAGAGGAGAAGTGTACCATTGTGTGGCTTCTGGTTCCCTGGGCCCAGGATTTACTGCTGGCTTTGGACAGCGGGGATGTGAAGCTTGAGATGTACCAGCTTGAACAGTGGCGGCTCATGCATATCGGCGCTCAGCCGGTTCCGCCGAGCCTGATTAAGCACTGGAAGGAATATTTCCCTCATCATCAGTATGATACCAACTATGGTTTGAGTGAATCCATTGGGCCTGGATGTGTCCATCTTGGAGTGGAGAATATCCATAAGGTGGGCGCTATCGGAAAGGCAGGATTTGGCTGGCAGACCAAGATTATAGACGAAGCAGGGAACACTGTGAAGCAGGGAGAGACGGGAGAGCTTGCGGTCAAAGGCCCTGGGGTCATGGTGGAATATTATAACGACAGGAAGGCCACCGAGGAGGTGCTGCATGACGGATGGCTCTATACGGGCGATATGGCCATGGAGGATGAGGATGGCTTCATCTTCCTGGTAGACCGTAAGAAGGACGTTATCATCAGCGGGGGTGAGAATATCTATCCTGTGCAGATTGAAGATTTCCTGCGCACCAATGATTCGATTCTGGATGTTGCCGTAATCGGGCTGCCGGACGAACGTCTAGGAGAGATTGCGGCGGCGATTATCTCGCTGAAGCCAGGTGTTATCTGTATGGAGGAGGATATCAACCAGTTCTGCAAGAAGCTTCCAAGGTATAAGCGTCCGAGGAAGGTAATCTTTGCCGACGTGCCGCGAAACGCGACGGGTAAGATTGAGAAGCCCAGGCTTAGGGAGATGTACGGGGCTGCCCATCTGGTGGAGGAGCAGAACCGGAGATAAGACGTTGTTGAATGGGAATACGAATGGGGGACTGTCGTTTCACAGTCCCCTGTTTTGGATATTATTATATCAGGCAGAATTTGCTGCTATTATGTGCGGTTATTTCGCTGCTTTTTCGGCAAATTCTGTTGTTACGAGATCTTTATATGGGGCGCGTTCGCTCAGCTCGCCAGCTTCCTCTAGGATATCCTGAAGGAGATTGAAGCTGTCTTCTTCAAAAATCAGGTTTTCTTTCCAGGTATCCTGGTCGTAGTAGCGGGTAACGATGGTGGTGATGGTTTCCTGGTCTGTCTCTTTGAACTGAGGCGCGATGATGGCTGCAATCTCCTCCGGTGTATGTGCCTGCACGTAGTCCATGCCCTTCTGAAGCGCGTTGGTGAAGCCCTGGATAACTTCAGGATGGTCCTCCATGTAGCTTTTCTTTGCGGAGAAGGCGGTGTATGGAACATAGCCGCTGTCGGTTCCGAGGGAGGCTACGACGTAGCCTTTGCCTTCTTTTTCAAGGGTGGTTGCGCCGGGCTCGAATTCAACCGTGAAGTCGCCCTGGTTTTCCGCAAATGCGGCGGCTGTGGAGCCGAAGTCAATGCTCTGGTCGATGTTCACATCATTGGCAGGGTCGATGCCGTGCTGTTTCAAGATATACTCGAATACCATTTCAGGCATACCACCTGTTGACCACACGTAAATGTAAATTTTGGTCATATGAAGAATCAGACGGAATGCCCTGTGAAAAATTTGCCATAATTTCCTCGATTTCGGCTGGTGTTTTCACGATGGTATAAGGTTTCAGCGGATTATCCGAAGGCTCTATCATCCCCTTGTCAATCATGAAGCTGATATAAGGAAGGACAGCTCTTTTGGATTTCTTATATCCGGCGTCTGTTAATTTTGCAGACAGATACTTAGCTGACGTGAATCCACGTTTGTCCTCAAGAATTAGCTTCATAGTGGTGTAGAGAAGCTCGTTTTCCCTGCGGTTCAATTCATCTGCCGGACTATACTGAATCAGTCCTGAAAGACCATATTTTAATTCAATCTCCGGAAGTCCGTTTTCATCAACCATGATACGCTCAATCAAAATCTCAATATCCTTACGGTCAAGTATTCCCTTTTGGATGATGTCGTCCACAACTTCAAGTGCTGTTCTAAGCTTCGTTCTTACGTCGGCTGTTTCCAGTTTTGTATGGTTCAATTCTTCCAGTTTCAACTCCAGACCGTGTATATTTGCAAGAATATCCTGCTGCAGGGCGGCATAGGTTTCATGGATAATATCCTCATTATCGGGGCTGGCAGCCAAATCTTTGACCTTTTGTGAAAATAAAGTTTTTAACTGTTTTTTCTGCTCTGAAATCATTTGCTGAATATCCCAACGTTTATCTTCCACAGACTTCTTTTCCGCTTCAAAATCCTTCATATCATAGGCGGCAATCATTTCATGCAAAGAATCTCTGCATAGCCGGATATAATTTACGACATCCTCCATGAGGTCTTGCTCCTCGATTAAATGTGCTTTAGAACAGTAACGTCTGCCCTTGGTATTATAGGTGCTGCAAATATAGTATTTTCTTTCACGGCTTGTAGTTTTGCGCACAATCGGCGTCAAACGGCTGCCGCAATCCTTGCAGAACAGGCAGCTTCCAAAGGGATTCGGTATCTCTGTTCCTACCCATTGCCCACGGCTTCCACGGTAATGATTCTTGACCCGTTTTTCCTTGACCTCTTGAACTAAATCAAAGGTCATTTTGTCAATGACTGACGGGTGGTGGTTCTCAAAGATATTCTGATTTTCTTTCGGTACTCGTTTGTCTTTCCCATGAATCGTAACCCGTTCCCTCTTATGCAGTCTGAATGTGCCAATATAAAAGTCATTATCCAGTATGTCCTTTACCATACCGTCAGACCATTCGGAAGTAACCTTACGCTTCGTGGGGCGTCCTTCTTCCAGTTCACGGTCATGGCGTATCATGGATGGCGTAGGCACATGGTTCTCGGTCAGATATGCGGCGATTTTTCGATAACCAGAGCCTTTAAGATAAAGGTCATATACCATTTTTACATATTCGGCTTCTTTGGGAACAATCTCAATCATTGCCTTGTTTTTTTCATTTCGTTTATATCCAAACGGCGGCTGTGTCATTAAAGTTCCTTCCTTCTGCCGTGCGCCAAGCGCACGCCTGATTTTTTTACTGGTATCTTTTACATATCTTTCATTATACCATGTTTTTATACCGATAGTATCATCGTCTGAATGAAAAGAATCATAGGCGTCGTCTATGACAATCAGTTGCTTTCCACGTTCTTGAAATTCGTCCAGAAGGAGTAGAACCTTGGCGTTATGTCTGCCCAAACGGGAGAAATCTTTGACAAAAACCCTATCAATGTCCTTATCTAAATCTTTCATTAGCTGATTAAAGCCGGGGCGGTCAAAAATATATCCTGAAACGCCGTCGTCCTCATACCAGCGGTCAACCACAATATTTCTTTTGGCCGCATACTGGCGAATAATTAACATCTGATTTTCAATAGAAACATAGTTTCGTTTGTCATCGTCTCTCGATAGGCGAACGTATCCAACATTCATAACTTTACATCCTTTCATAGTGAAATATAGAACATTTCCAAAACAGTAATTTGTCAACACCGATTCCAGTGGTTTTGAATCAGCGCTTTTATTCCGCTGTGAATGTCCGTTTGGTTATTCCCATCCAGATATGTGACAACACGAAACCCCCAATTTGTATACTTCTCTTTTGCCTGGTTAAATTCTTCCTCTGTGTGGAAATCCGTTTTCCAGAGATAGTAAGTCGGTTTTTTCAAAGTACACCATATCCTTTTCGCCTTTTATTCAATATATGAAAGTTATGAAAATTGTGTTCTCTAAAAGCAATTACCAATTAGCACGAAGTTTTTGTGACAATTAAAAAAGCGAAATAGGTTGTTTTCTAACTAGAATTTGCATATAATATAAGTGGAGGAGAGGTGCATATAAAATGACAATAGACACAAACACGATGATTTCGATTACAGAAGCGAATCAGAATTTTTCAAAAGTGACCAAAGTAGTTGACGAGCATGGTACGGCAGTTATTCTAAAAAATAATATACCCAGATATTTGGTGATTGATTTTAGCAGGGCGGAAAAAGAAAAAGTTGCCAGCAGTGAAGATGTGTTTGCAATATCTGAGAGATTGATAAAACAAAACATGGAAGCGTATGAGGTTCTTGCAAAATGAATGTTTTAAGCAAAGAACAGATATTAAAGCTGCACGCAAGTTTGATAGAAGCAACTGGAGGAAGTGGCGGTGTCCGTGATGAAGGAATGTTGGATTTGGCGCTAAATAACCCGTTTCAGTCATTTGGAGGAATGGAGTTATATCCGAGCATTCAGGCAAAGGCGGCGCGGCTTTGTTTTGGATTGGTGAAAAATCATGCAATGCTTGACGGAAACAAAAGGCTTGGCGCGCATGTGATGTTAGTTTTTCTTGCATTAAATGGATATGAATTGTCTTACAGCCAAAAGGAGTTAAGTGATGTAATTCTTGCGTTGGCATCTGGTGATATTGGTGAAAAGGAAATCTTACAATGGATTATTGAACATCAACTGTAATTACATCACGCCCCAAAAGACGTTATCCATAAAAGTATTATGCAAAAAATGTGCCAAACTAAGTGAAAAAAGCGTAAACTTTTCTGGATCCTTTACTCGTAAATATCCAAATATAAATCCCAAGATGGATGCAAAGACAACCTGATCTATATTATGGTATGAAGGATAATGACTCACACCAAATAAAACAGCGCTTAGTGAAATACTCAATATGGGGTTGTTAAATAATCTTTGGAAAAAAGATAATAAAAATCCACGATACACACATTCTTCTGGTATTGCATAAATTAAAGGAATAAAAAAATAAAAAATATTAACTGGATCTGATATCAATTTTCCTACAAAACGTTCTATATAGAATATCCCTGATGTAATATTTATACTATTTTGTAAAAGTAAATAATCTATAAATACAGCAAGTAGAAATCCACTAATTATCTGTATATGTATTTTTTTGAAATATAATCCATATTCCACTAATGGTTCTTTGAGATAATTATGGATAAGCCATAAACAGAGCAAAACATTTAAAATAGATATAGTAATTCCTGCAAAAAGTGAACTCATTATAACTGGCGAAAATACAAGAATTATAACATTAAATAGAAAAAGTATTAGAAAAGCAAGCCAATGTTTCTTTGAAATTTTCTCCATTTTATTGTCTGTATAATGGGGTTAAAACCCTCGCCTTAAGGCGAAACCTTTA
>CAJUBG010000081.1 GCA_910584575.1 uncultured Dorea sp. | reverse complement strand
CCATGTGTGTGTTGTTGGCGCTCTGCGCCCCTGCTCTTAACGCTGTGTTGTTCATCCCGTGAACCTCCTTTTCCTTTTCATTGAATAAAATGACTGTTACCAAATGTGCATTTTAATTTGTTGGACTAGCCCGACGTAACAGCTTCTTCTAAATGGCTAAAATCCTCTTTGAAAGGCGTAAAAAAGAGCGCTTCGATTATTTCCGAAACGCTCCTTAGGAATCTGTGGATTTACACTGATTTTGTTGGACTCCGAGATGAAAATTGCATTATGGCGTATTATGATGTACCAACGCAAAAAATTTTGTTGGACTTTTGTTGGACTTCCGGTATTTTTGTTGTACCCAAAATCCGCATCACACGGGGCAATTTTACTCTGAATTTTGAATTGTTAATCTTCTAATAACACACGTTTTCTTTCTATCATTTCCCCGATTCTCTCGATATATTGGGAAACGTCCTTCACATTCTCACACCGCTTGATCAGCCCGTCAGGGTATACCCGTTTACTGATGCTCCCCGCTCCACAGGCTATTATGGTCTGCACTTCCTCCATAATCAGAACATTGTAAATCCCTGCCCTGCCCTCCCTGGCATAGCCCACATTCTCAAAATTCCCCGCAATATTCTTCTGCCGGTACAAATAATAAGGCAAAAGCCCCATTTTGCGGGCCGTCTCCTCGGCCATCCCTATCATCTCCGACAAGACGCGGGAAGTCTCCTTCACATCTGCCTCCAAATCACTGAACTCCATCTTGGCCGCCCTCTTAATAGCCAGGGAATGTACCGTCAGGCTGTCCGGCCCAAGACGGCGGATTTTTGTAAGGGTATCCGCCATATCCGCCGGACTCTCTCCCGGAAGACCTGCAATCAAGTCCATATTGATGTTGTCAAATCCCATCCTTCGCGCAAGCTCATAGGCTTCTACAATCTCCTCCACCCGATGCCTCCGCCCGATTCTGTCAAGGGTCTTCTGCTGCATACTCTGGGGATTGATAGAGATACGGGTGACGCCGTGAGCCTTCAATACCATGAGCTTCTCCTTCGTAATACTGTCTGGCCGCCCCGCCTCCACCGTATATTCTAATAAATGTTCTCTGGAAAAATGTCTGTCAATGCAGGATAGCAAATCCTCAAGCTGCTCTGCCGTAAGCGTGGTAGGCGTGCCGCCGCCCATGTAAATAGTGTTCAATTTCCGCCCCCTGCACCGTTCCCCGATAAATTCAAGCTCACTCTCAAGGGCAGAAAGATAGTCCCAGATTCGCCCACTCCAGTCACTTAACGCGCCAGAGCTAAACGAGCAATAGGTACAGACAGAAGGACAGAAGGGAATTCCCACATAAAGGCTGTACCCGTTCTCACAGTCAAGCTCTCCAAGCAGGCTGCGTTCCCTTCCGGCAATCTCAAAAGAAAGCTCTGCCTTCTTTTGGCTTACCCTGCACTCCTCCTGAAACCAGGCCACAAACCTGTCCCTCTCCCATCCCTCCTCCAGTTTTTCCATGGCAATCTTGGTCGGCCTGACACCGGTGAGGATTCCCCAGGCAAGGGTTTGTCCCGTCAGCTTCTTAAGTTCTTCATAAAGGCAGACGTCAATCCAGTATTTCCTTTGAGCCTTTATCTGTTCACTGTCCTCTCCTTTGCGTAAGCCGGCGGCCTCCTTAAGCTGCCCTTCCCCAATCATCATACGCCCGCCGTCCGGCAGCCTCACCACAACATAATGAGAGGCTTCCTCCTCCGTCTCGGAAGTAATCTTCTCAGACGGAAAGAAAGCCTTTATGATATGATAAACATTATAGGTATACGCTTCACTCTTACATATCACATGAATCATTCTGATACTCCAATCTACAAAAAGGGATTGAACCCTCTCTCCTGACCAATCGTAGTCTCCCCCATATGTCCCGGATACACACGGGTATCATCCGGAAGCGGAAGCAGCTTCTCGCGGATTGACCGAATCAGATCAGAACCGCTGCTTCCGGGGAAATCTGACCGCCCTACCGAGCCTGCAAACAGCGTATCCCCGCTGAACAGTACATCCTCTGACCTCACATAGTAACAGCAGCCCCCCGGCGTATGTCCCGGCGTATGAAGCACCTCAAAATCATAGCCCGCAAAGCTTAAGGTCTCTCCCCCTTTGAGATATTTGGCATCAGAAAATGTAAACCCTGACGTATAGCTGGAGGACAGATTAAACCCTGGGTCAGCGATAATCTCCTTATCACCCTCATGGACATAAACCGGAACGTCATATTCCTTGATGAAACCGTCAAGCCCCATGGTATGGTCAAAATGCCCGTGGGTGAGAAGGATGGCCTCAATCTTCAAGCCCTCCGTCTTAATATGATTCATAAGAGACGCCGGACTTGCCGCCGGATCGATTACAACCGTCTGCTTCGTCTCCTCATTAATCGCCAGATAACAATTCGTACTGATAATCCCAATTAAAAATCTCTCTACCTTCATCTTATTATCAACCTGTCGTCCTTTCAATATCAATGACATCCTCCAACTGGAGAATCTTCTTAATCACCTTGTCAAGTTCTTCCCTTCCGTGTACGATAAAGCCGGCCTCAATCGTAGCAGTCCCCTGCTTCCTGCTGGTACGCACATTCATAGACTTCACATCCACATTCTGCTCGGTGAAAATCCTGGACAGCTCAAGCAAAAGTCCCTTCTTATCGTAAGAATAGATCTTAACCTCCGCAAGATACTGGCCTCCCGTCTTCTCCGCCACATCGCTCTCCCACTCCGCCTCAATCAGACGGGCGCGCTCAGGCTCGGAAAGATGGAGCATATTCACACAGTCCGTCCGGTGGATGGACAAGCCTCTCCCCCTGGTCACAAAGCCCACAATCTCATCCCCTGGAACCGGATTACAACACCTGGAAAACCGCACGGCCACATCATCGATTCCCTTCACGAGAATCCCACTCTTTGACTTGGCAATATGAACCTTATTCCTGGAGGCTTCCGCAACCTTTCCAAGCACATCCTCATCCGTAAGCTCCTGCTTGTGCTCTTTGCTGTACTCCTCCACCAGCCGGTTCACCACCTGGCCCTCCTTCAAGCCTCCGTGGCCGATTGCCGCAAGGACAGAATCCCAATCCTTAAAGCCATACTTCCTCTGTACAATCTCCTGATACTTAGGAACCATAATATTGCTCTGAACAATGGATTTCGCCCTGCAATATCCGGCAATCAATTCCTTTCCCTTGACGATATTTTCTTCCTTAAATTCCCGCTTAAACCACTGGTTAATCTTATTCTTCGCCTGGGTGCTCTTGACAATACCTAGCCAATCGCGGCTCGGTCCCTTAGAATTCTGGGAGGTCAAAACCTCAATCCTGTCTCCGTTCTGAATCTTGTAATCAATATTCACCAGCTTCCCGTTCACCCTTGCGCCCACCATCTTATTCCCCACGGCGCTGTGGATGATATAGGCAAAGTCAATGGGCGTCGAGCCGTTAGGCAGATTCTTCACATCACCCTGAGGAGTAAAGCAATACACATCCTCCGCGAAAAGATCCAAATCGCCTTTAATCAGGCTCATGAATTCCCGATTGTCCGACATGTCCCTCTGCCACTCCAAAATCTGGCGAAGCCAGCTTAGCTTTTCCTCCTCCTGGGCCTTCACGCTCTTTTTGCTGTCGCCGGACTCCTTATACTTCCAGTGGGCGGCAATTCCATACTCGGCAGTCTTGTGCATCTCCTCCGTCCGAATCTGAATCTCAAAAGGCTGGCCAACAGAGCTCATCAGAGTCGTGTGCAGGGATTGGTACATATTGGGCTTTGGCATGGCAATATAATCCTTGAAACGCCCCGGAATCGGGGTATACAGCTCATGGATCACGCCAAGGGCAGCATAGCAGTCTCTCACCGATTCCACAATAATGCGCACCGCAAAAAGGTCGTAGATCTGATCCACCGTCTTATCCTGGTTCACCATCTTCTTGTAAATGCTGAAGAAATGCTTCACACGTCCGCTGACCTGGGCCTTGATGTTGGCATTCTCCATGTGTGAGGAAACCTCCTCAACAATCTGCTGGACAAACTCCTCCCGTTCCATCTTCCTAGTATTAATCTGGTCAACAAGATCAAAAAATACCTCCGGCTGAGAGTACTTTAACGCCAAATCATCAAGCTCTGTCTTAATTTTGGAGATTCCGAGCCTCTGGGCGATAGGCGCGTAGATATCCATGGTCTCTCTGGCCTTCTCCTTCTGCTTTTCCGGCTTCATAAACTGCAGAGTCCTTAAGTTATGCAGACGGTCTGCAAGTTTGATGATGATCACCCGTATATCCTTCGCCATAGCAAGGAACATCTTACGAAGATTCTCCGCCTGAACGTCTAATTTATCCGAAGAATAGGACAGTCTTCCTAACTTTGTAACGCCGTCCACCAAAAGAGCCACATCATCCCCAAAATCCCTGCGAATCTCCTCCTCACTGATCTGCGTATCCTCCACCACGTCATGGAGGATTCCTGCTGCAATCGTCTCCTTATCCATCTCCAGATCCGCCAGAATGATTGCGACCCACAGAGGATGGATAATATAAGGCTCCCCTGACTTCCGGCACTGATCCCCGTGTGCCTCCAAGGCCAGCTCATAGGCCTTCTTAATCATGGTCACGTCCGTAGATGGATGGTACTTACGAATACGGGCGATTAACATGTCATATAAATGGTCAGGGTCCTCATAGTCCACCGGCGCCTTCACGGCATGGCCGTCCACAATCTCAAGTCCCTGGGAATGGTCGGTCATGATAGCATCCGCCGCAATCCTGTCGTCTATCGCTTCATAGGTTGTAACTCCTGACATATTAACGCCTCCTCCCTCTCTGATATTCCAATTCTCATCTATTTGCCCGGATATGCGATGACAGACTCCACATCATATCCCTTAAGCTTCTCTCTCCCCTTCAGACCGCTAAGCTCCATCAGGAACACCGTCTTAACCACTTTTCCGCCCAGGCCCTCAATCAGCTTCACCATGGCCTCATTGGTGCCGCCGGTTGCAATTAAATCGTCGATAATCACGACCTTTTGTCCTGGCTTGATGGCATCCTTGTGAATCTCAAGCTCTGCGGTGCCGTACTCTAACTCATACTGAATGGAAACCGTCTCGCAGGGAAGCTTCCCCTTCTTGCGGATCGGGATAAACGGCTTGTGCAGGTTATAGGCAATCGGTACGCCAAAGATAAAGCCTCTGGATTCCGGCCCTACCACCAGGTCGAACTCTACGCCTTTTAACTTCTCCTGCATTAAGTCTATGGCAAGCGCCAGACCGTCCGCATCCTGCAATACGCTGGTCACGTCCCTGAAAATAATCCCCTTCTCTGGGAAATCCGGAATACTTCTTACATAATCTTCGATCTTTTTCATAACAATCTCTCCATTCCTGTATCATTTCTTGCTTAAGATAAAATTATAGCATTAGTTTGCAGGATTTTCAATCATTATCTCACCTTCGTATATTCCTTGACAATTTCCCCAAATTAGTGCAAAATAATACCATATAAAACACACAGTAATATGGAAGGGTGATGAAATTGTATCCGGATGAATTAGAAAACACTGACGGAACGAGCGTGCAACTGACAACAGGAGAATCAGAAACCGTATCTTCAACGGATAGTTGGAGTTCGATTTACGATATCATTTCCAGCCTGGAAAAGTACAAGACCGAGGAAGTCCTTTTCTATGCGGTAGAGATATTGGGTCAAGAGATGGGCAGTAAGAATGTGGCAATCTACAATGTAGCCAACAGAGAATATGCAAGGCTTTACTCCTCCACCTCTTTAGAGGCGAGAAGGCTTGGGAATTCCATAAAGTATATAGAGCTTGGAGAGCTGTACAACGACCTTAAAGCCGGACGAATCTATGTAAATGAGACGAATGAACCCAACCGTCCGGCGCTGGCACATGCCATCTATGCCGAGAACGATATACGGGTAATTCTGATGTTCTGGGATGTTTCAAGCGAGAAGCATGGGGTATCACCGGTAAAACGGCTGACAGTAATCGAGACCCTCCTCCAGAACACCCTGCTTCATGCAAGCCGTTATATGTCAAACTTCAGAAGGAAGAATTATATGGAGGGTACGAACGTACTGAAGGAGGACACATTCCGAGTTCTTCTGAAGGCTTTTCTTGAGGCAAAGGAAAAGGGGCTGACAGACTGCGCGCTGGTAGAATTTCAAATGGGTTATCGCGATTATAAGTCCATTTCTATCCAAGTAGCATGTAAGATAAGGCTGACAGATTATATGGGCGTGTTAAGTGGAGGGAAATTCTACATACTGCTTGCCAATACAGACATCGAGAGCGCCAAGATTGTTCAGGAAAGGTTTAAGAGTCTTGGCTTCAGAACCGAATTAAAGGATGTACAGTATAAAGAGCTATAATAATAGCTCTTTTACTGATAATGGGTAATAACAATCTGAAGGGTAACGCGGCCCATATACTCATTCAACTCCGGATAATAAGTGAGCGCCAGAGTTATGGCGCTTGTGCGTCCGTCAAGCATTGCGTCCACCTCATATTTTCCGAAACGGTCCTTCAGCATTTTCAGAAATTCCTCCACATGATTAAAATACATGGCGTCTATCGTTGTGCCGGCTGCATCCCGAACCTTAAGTTTTAAGACGTTCCGGTTCTTTCCCAAAATCCTTCCGTTTATTATCTTTACATTGCGGGCGGCGAATACCGGCTTGGTATTTCCTTTGCCAAAGGGCTCAAGAAGGGACAGCTCTCTAATGAACCCTTCTGTCACGCAGGCAAACGGAAGCTCCATGTCGATGACCACTTTTTCCGTCATATCCTCCTGCGTCAAAGCGCAGTTTTCATTTAGCATACGGCGAAATGCCTCTGCCTTCTCTTTTTCTAACGAAAGCCCCGCAGCCATTTTGTGGCCGCCGAATTTAGTAAGAAGCCCTTTGCATTTATTAAGCTCGTCATACATATGATATGCTTCAATGGAACGGCCTGAGCCTTTGACTCCTTCTTTGGCGTCTGTCAGCACAAAAACAGGTCTGTAATAGCACTCCCGTATCCGTCCCGCCACAATTCCGGCAATGCTCTCATGGCACTCTGGGAGATAAATAACCAGCACCTTATCTTCGCTTATCCTGGTTGTTTCCACCAACTCCTTTGCCTGGGCCACAGCCTTCTCCGTCATCTCTTTTCTGCTGTCGTTCAGCGCCTTCAAGTCTCCCGCAAGCCTGTCAGCCTCCTTCTTACTCTTGGCCCTCAGAAGCGCTAACGCCCGCTTCGCGGTGTCAAGCCTTCCGCTGGCATTCATACACGGCCCTAAGACGAAACCAATATGATACGCCCGAAGCCGGTCTTTTTCAAGGTTTGTACACTCTATCAGGGCACGTAAGCCCAGGTTTTTCGTACTGGCCAACCTCCTAAGCCCCTCCTTCACAATGATACGGTTCTCATCCTCCAAGTCCATCACATCCCCCACCGTGGCAATGGCAGCATTCTCCAACAGGTAGGCAAACTCCTCCTTCTCCCTCCCCATTACCTCGCACAGCGTTAGCACAAGCTGGTAAGCCACAGCCGCGCCGCACAAGCCGGAAAATGGATACTCACATTCCGGCTGTTTGGGATCAATCACAGCGTCCGCAGGGGGCAGACGGTAAACACGCCCCTCCTCCCCTTCCTCATAAGGCACCTCATGATGGTCTGTCACGATAATGGTCAACCCAAGACTCTTTCCGTAGGCAATCTCCTCCTCCGCGGCAATCCCGTTGTCGCAGGTAACGATAGTATCGATACCCTCCTCATATGCCTGTTCTAAAAGCCTGGCATTCAGCCCGTAGCCGTCCGTGAGCCGATCCGGAACATCACTGTCCACCTTTCCGCCAAGCCCTTCGATTCCCTCCAACAGTATGTAAGTGGCATTGATGCCGTCAATGTCATAGTCCCCGATAATCCGGATTCTTCTTCCTTCCTCTATCTTCTTTTGCAGGAGGCGGGCTCCTGCCTCCATTCCCTTCATCAGCCGCCCGTCGTTCATCTGAGAAGCACTTCCGTTCAGATATCTGTGGATTGCCTCCTCCCCTATTACATTCCGGTTCCTGATCAGACAGGCAAGCCTGGGGCTGATATGAAATCTCTCACCTATTGCGGCAAAATCTCCGCCCTTTCTCAGAAGCACCCAACGCTCCATATTTTCACTCCTTCATCCAAAAAGCAGCCATGTTATATCTTCTATAACAATGGCTGCTTCGTTTAAGCATCCTTCTTTCCAAGCTTTGTGCGCATTACATACCACAGAGCGCCCGTAATACATACAGAGGAATATGCCCCGCAGATAACGCCCACCATCAGAGGCGCGGCAAACTCACGAATTGAGCTGACACCCATAACAAACAGGATCGCCACCATTACAAAGGTTGTAAGCGAGGTGTAAATACTCCTGGTAAGAGTCTGGGTGATGCTCATATTCACCACATTCATGAGCTCAGTCTTCTTGGTCTGATAATGCAACTCCTCACGGATACGGTCAAAGATAACGATAGTGGCATTGATAGAATAACCCACAATCGTCAGCATACATGCGATAAATGTATTTCCCACAGAAATCCTTGCAATCGCATAGAACCCGACTACAATCAGGACGTCATGCAGGAGGGCCAGAATCGCACTCGCCGCAAAACGGATATCCTTGAACCGAAACCAGATGTAAAGCAGCATACAGATCGTGGAAATGATTACCGCCACAACCGCATCCTGGCGCATCTCATTACTTACGGTTGAGCTGATATTCTCAGCCGTAATCAGCGACTCATCCACCTTGAACTCATCCACCATGGCCTGGTTCAGCGCCTCACGCTGGTCAAGAGAGAGAGTCACCGTCTTGATAATCACCTGGTTCGTTCCCGCAACCTTCTGAGTCTGCACATTATTATCTCCGGTAATTTTTTCTACCACCGGTACAACCTTATCGTCAATCTCGTCGATAGAATATTCCTCATTAAAGGTCACGTTGGTAGAAGTACCGCCCTCAAACTCAAGGCTGTACGCAAACGCGCCCTTTCCCCTAGAAGAATTAACTCCCATCACAGCAAGGCTTACCACAATCAAGAGCGCTGAAATCCCAAAGAACAGCTTCCTTTTCTCCACAAACGCAATAGGCTCACGCTCCTTCTTCGGACGGTAGTACATGCTCTCCTTGCGAAGTCCCACCGCATAGAAGGAGAATACAATAATCCTTGTCACCACAAGGGCGGTAAACATGGACACAATGATACCGATTGCCAAAGTCTGGGCAAATCCCTTTACCGGACCAGACCCCCTAAACCACAAAACAGCAGCAGCAATCAGCGTGGTCACGTTACCGTCCACAATGGCAGACATTGCCTTCTGGAAACCAGTCTTCAGAGAATTCTTCACACTCTTGCCCCGTGACATCTCCTCACGCACACGGGCAAATATAATGACATTGGCATCCACAGCCATACCGATACCAAGGATGATACCCGCAATACCAGGCAGCGTCAATGTCACGTTAAATGCATTCAAAATCACCAGCACCAGCTCTGTATAGATCAACAGTGCAAGCCCTGACGCAACTCCCGGAAGATAATACACACAGATCATGAAAATAATGATCAATGCCAGACCGATAGCGCCTGCCTTTAAGCTGGTGCTGATAGCCTGCTCTCCCAACTGAGCGCCCACCACATTAGAACGAAGTTCTTCAAGCTCTAGCTTTAATCCACCGATACGGATGGTAGAAGCCAGATTGTCTGCCTCCTCAAAGGTAAAATTACCGGAAATATATGCCTGCCCGTTGCTAATCTCCTGTCTGACTACCGGATCGCTGATTGTAGCCCCATCATAGACAATGTTAATCTTCTTGCCTACATTCTCCTTTGTAGCCTTCGCAAACTTCTCGGCTCCGTCCTTATTCAGCGTAAGCTCTACCGAATACTCCCGGTTCTTCATACTGTCTTCTCCGGCCCTCGCCGTGGCTGTCTCCACATCCGAACCGGTAATCACCGTCTTACCGTCCTCTGTCTGGAATTCCAGGGCCCCTGGTTTTCCAAGCTCGTCCAGAATCTTGTTGGCATCCGTCACTCCGGGAATCTCGATATTGATCCTGTCGCTTCCCTCCTGGTAAACGCTTGCCTCTGTACTGTACTGCTCGACACGTCTCTGAAGTTTATAGATGGTGTCGCTCATTTCTTCATCCGACGGGTTCTTGTCCTTAACCTGGTACGTGATACTGACACCGCCCGCCAAATCCAGACCTAGCTTGATATTCTTCATCGCGCCGGTCCCTGTCTTTCCAAACCCCACCAGCACGGTAAATCCCATCAGTGCAATCAGAACCACCGTCAGTACCAGGCTTATGATACCTCTGTTCTTCTTCATGGTAAACTTCCTTTCTACTCATCCGCCAAAGCAGCTTTTATCATAATTGCGCACTCAACACGCTTTCTTTGCATCTCGCATCCAATCTCGTAGGCGTCGTGGATTGTGCCGTGAAAATTGTAGGCGTTGGCCATACATCCGCCGCTGCAGTAGAATTTTGCAAAACACCTCCTGCACTTATCCTTGGAATACACATTACAGCTTCGGAAATCATCCCCGATCTCCGGCCTCAAAATGCCTTCGTCTACATTTCCCATCAGGAAATTCTCCTGTCCTACAAACTGATGACACGGATACAAATCCCCCCATGGCGTTACTGCCAGGTACTCGGTTCCGGAACCGCACCCCGACAATCGCTTTGCCACACAGGGCCCACCGTCTAAGTCTATCATAAAATGAAAGAAATTGAAACCTTTTCCTTCTTTTT
>CAJUBG010000080.1 GCA_910584575.1 uncultured Dorea sp. | reverse complement strand
CGTTTTATTCGTTATCTGTATGAATATGAACAGGGAAAAAGACTGCGTAATGTGGGATTTGTTAAAGTAGAACAGAAGGATGAGGACTGCACGCTGAATATTCACGGCAAAGGGCTGCACATGAAGGGAGAACGGAAGCTTGAGCTGTATCTGTTCTATGACGAGGGCGACGGGTGTGTGGGAATCTGGCAGGGAACTGTGGACAATGTGAATCCTGCCATTAATTACAGGCTGTTTTATACAATGGAGGATGTGATTGCGCCGGAGAATTTTCAACGGATTAATGGGATTATTCTGGAGAGCGAGACGGGACGCAGGTATGCGGCGGTCTGGAACGACGCCGTGATTGATGTGGGGCGTATGCGGGTGCTTAGGCCGGAGGAGGTACAAAAGGCAGATGTGCCGAGCGAGGAGGTCGGGCAGATGGAAGCTATGCCGGACATGGAGGTTGAAGCGAAAGGGGAGGAGGTGCGGGAGGAGGCTTCTGCGCAGGATGGTGAAACGGCTATGCCGGACGAGAGCATGATGCTAAGAGAGAAGCCGCAGCAGGAGGACGGCGCGAGACGAATGGAAGATATGCAGCGTGAAGCGCCGGATGCACCAAAACATGCTATGCAGGCGGGGACACCGGTAATGGAGGAGTCGTCACATGCTATGCAGTCTGGAACACCGATAAGAGATGAGCCTGCCGAGGAAAACGAAGAAGCGTCCCCTCAATCTGACGCGGACATGGAATTCAGCCAGGAGTTGACCGTAGAGCCGGTGGAGAACATTTGCGGGGATGTAAGGGAACATATGCCAAAAGAACATCTCCGGTGTACTAAGATTCAGCGGAATGATATCGCAAGGCTGCCAAGGTGTGAGTGGAAATGGGCGAACAATAGCTTTTTGTTACATGGATATTATAATTACCATCATCTTGCCCTTATTGACGACGGGGAAAAATACAGGCTTGGGGTGCCGGGAATCTACCATCCCCAGGAGGCGAAGGCCGCAAGCACCTTCGGATTTACGGAATTCATTCCCCACAAGGATATGAATATGGATCTTACGGATGACGAAAAGAGCAGTCAAGAGCAGTTTGGTTATTGGTGCAGGCCGATTAAGAGGATGTTGAAGACACAATAAACAAGATGTGCGGATGGAGAACAACATGCAGAATATAAATATAGATGAGAAATACATGAAAGAGGCAATCCGTCAAGCCAGGAAAGCCTATGCAATCGGAGAGGTTCCTATTGGATGTGTGATTGTTTATGAGGACAGGATCATAGGCAGGGGATATAACAGGCGGACAACGGATAAGAATACACTGGCCCACGCAGAGCTGATTGCTATCAGGAAAGCCAGTAAGAAGCTCGGCGACTGGAGGCTTGAGGGCTGTACCATGTATGTGACCTTAGAGCCCTGCCAGATGTGCTCAGGCGCCATCGTTCAATCCAGAATGTCAAGGGTTGTCGTGGGCTGCATGAATCCCAAGGCGGGATGTGCAGGGTCGATATTGAACCTGCTGCAGATGGAGGAATTTAACCATCAAGTCGAGCTTGAGACAGGAGTGTTGGAAGAAGCGTGCAGTCAGATGATGAAAACATTTTTTAAGGAATTAAGAGAGTCAAAAAAGAAGGCAGATGGCTAATGCGCATCTGCCTGTTGTCATTCTAAAATTCTTTATGTGCATTGCGCTTCGAACGCAGATTCCCAGACGTTACCTTGACAGTAAACTCAGCCCAGGCACCCTTACGGCACCCGGAAGGTTCTGCTTAGTGCTGCTTCGTTCCCGACCTGACACGGTTCACAGATTCCCGTCGCGTAAGACCCAAGCCTCATCGCCACTTATCAAGGGCAGCTCTACAAACCTGTGCCCTCTGCGCAATATCACCCCTGCTTTAGCGGATTGCAGGTACAAGGTACCGCTAGCACCCCGGCTGCACAGTAATTAATTCTACTGTATATCGGGATAAATGTCAACGGGGTAGGAAGTGATTTTTATATTTCTGCCTGTTTTTGTCTTACTTTACGAATACTGACAATGGTGTTGATGATACACAATATGATAAACAGGCTCGTAAAGTTAATCCAGATATCCCTATATGCTGTTTTGGCTAATGGTTCCCTTAGTCCGGTGAACCAGACATATGCAAATGCCATTAATTGAGACGGCACATATGCAATGATATATCTAAGAGGCAAAGGCTTAACAGGCAGATTCGTACACAGCTCAAATGCCGCAATACCAATCAAAAGAATCATGGCCCTGTCTAATTCATGCCAATTACCGCTTGGGTCTTCATAAATGCCGTTACCGAGATATAAAACGCTGTTCAGCAATGTTATTAACGTATATATAATTGAATAAATTGCAACCATATCCATCCATTTTTTCTTACTCATAATTTCCTCCAATCTCAGTTTCCTGTAAAATTTCCTTCAATACGCCCTTAAATACCTGCGAAATCATCTTGTTGATTTCTTCTGGGGTAAATATACACATATTTGTTGCACAAAGCACCGCTATACCATGCGTGTAAATCCACAAGTGGCGGTATAACTGCGCTGCCGTATTCTCGGACAAATGATATCCGTTTTGGACAGACAGCAAAATGTCTTCGTAATTGTCGTCTATAATAGGCATTACATTGACGACTTTAGGGGGCTGTGCTTGCTCTGACATAAAAAGCAGTTGAAATAATTTCGGCTCTTGTATCGCAAAAACGATATATTGGGTGCCTACGCCTTTAAAGGCCAGTTCTTGTTCTAAACCTTTTCTGACATATTCGTCATAAATTGATTTTGCCGACTCTTTAACTTCTGCCTGCACCTCCTCCATACTTTGAAATACTGTAAAAATCGGTCTTGCAGAGCTTCCTAATTTTGCGCCTAATGCCCTGGCGGTCAAAGCCTCTATTCCATTCTCCCTTACAATGCTCAGGCCGGCCTGTATGATGATGTCCCGTGTAAATTTTGCTTTTGGCGGCATATAATATCCTCCCTGATATAAAACTATTGTTTTGAAACTAATGTATTAAAACATCTGTTTTAATTATATGCGAAGTTGCCGCCTTTGTCAATAGTTTTATCTTGTGATTTGTGATTCTGTTTATTATAATCGGATTAGATAGAAGGACAGAGGGGAGGAACAGGATGAAAATTCTACTGGCGGCGATAAACGCCAAATACATACATTCCAATCTTGCTATATATAGTTTAAAAGCCTACGCGGATGCATATTTAGAGAAGGCTCTCGATTTCGCATGGCAGCAGGATATGGAGATAAATCTGGCAGAATATACAATTAACCAGCCGTTTTCCCATATTCTGACGGATATTTACAAGAAAAGACCGGGCATACTCTGTTTTTCCTGCTATATCTGGAATATGGAGTATATAGAAGCCCTTGTCAGAGAACTGGCAAAATTACTGCCGTCTATGCCTATTTGGCTAGGCGGCCCGGAGGTATCTTATGATGCGTCTGAGGTTCTTGTGCGTCTGCCGCAGGTGAAGGGCGTGATGAAGGGCGAGGGGGAGGAAACATTTTCACGGTTATGCCGGATATATGGCGAGCAGTTTTATATCAATAGCCAGGGATGTGCTGAAAATGGAGAAGGTACAGACAGAGGAGAAGATGTACAGGACGGCTTGCGAGGGCTTAGGGGCATTACATATCGGGACGCCAATGGAGAAATACATGATAATCCGTGGCGTGAGGTCATTGAGCTTAGCAAGCTTCCGTTTGTATACCGGCATGTCGAGGAGTTCCGGAACAAAATCATTTATTACGAGAGCAGCAGAGGATGTCCGTTTTCTTGCAGCTATTGTTTATCCTCCATAGATAAGCAGCTCAGATTCCGTGACCTTGAGCTTGTAAAAAAAGAATTGCAGTTTTTTATTGACAGTAAAGTTCCGCAGGTGAAATTCGTGGACAGGACTTTCAACTGTAAGCATGAACATGCAATAGCTATTTGGAGGTATATTGCAGAGCATGACAGAGGGATTACGAATTTTCACTTCGAGGTGGCGGCTGACCTTCTGAACGACGAAGAACTGAAGCTTTTGGAGGGAATGCGTCCAGGGTTAGTCCAACTGGAAATCGGGGTTCAATCCACGAATCCGGATACGATTCGGGAAATCCGAAGGACAATGGACTTTGACAGAGTCAGGAGCGCTGTATCCAGAATCAAGAAGAAAGGGAATATCCATCAGCATTTGGATTTGATTGCAGGGCTGCCCTTTGAGGATATCAATAGTTTTGCCAAGTCGTTTGACGATGTATATAATCTGAAGCCTGAACAGCTTCAATTAGGTTTCCTGAAAGTCCTGAAAGGCTCTTATATGGAGGAACAGAAGGAAAACTACGGTTTGGCTTATCTAAGCCGTCCGGCTTATGAAGTGCTGTTTACAAGGTGGCTTTCATACCGGGAGGTGATACGGCTTAAGGGAATCGAGGAGATGGTGGAGGTCTATTATAACAGCAGGCAGTTTACCCATACTCTTAGTGAACTGGAGAAGAAGTATCCGTCTCCTTTCATAATGTATAATAAGCTGTATGAGTTCTATGACCTGCATGGTTATGGCGGGCTTATGCATAAGCGCAGTACGAGGTATGAGATTTTGCTGGAATATTTAGGTGAGGCTCATCCAAAGGAACGGGAATATTTTCGTGAACTTTTAACCTATGATTATTATTTGCGTGAAAATGCAAAGACTCGGCCAGAGTTTGCGGGAGAGTATCGTATTGCGAAGGAGGATGTGAGGGCGTTTTATGAGAAGGAGGAAAGGGAACGGAATTATCTGTCGGCGTATGGGGAGTATGACAGGAATCAAATGCGTAAGATGACACATTTGGAGTATTTTGTGCAATTAGGGAAATGTGTTTTGTTTGATTATAAAGAACGGGATGTTTTGAGCCAGGATGCCAGGGCTTGCGAGGTGGAACTTTGAATGCAGTTACAGGCAGGAAACGGGTGAGGAACACCTTCTGTATGAGCTAAAAATCATTTCCGCTATATTTTATCGTAAGTATTGCTACTATTTTTTCGACATCTAAGACTTCGTAGATAATGATATAGCCAGAGATAAATAACTGTCTGTATCCTTTATAGGCATAAAAACCATATTTTCGTTCTGCCCCACGATGTGGCTGTTCCTCCAGACTAAGAATAGCAGCTTCGAGTCTTTGTGCCAATTTTAATGCATTATTATTATAATTACTGTTTGCCAATGCATGTTCATAAATTTTATCTAAATCACGATAAGCTTGAGGAAACATTTTAACTGTATATTTATCCAAAATGTTTCCTCCTTAATTGTAACAAAGCGGTTTTTGCGTCTAGTAGTTCAGCGCCGTTAGCTACTTCCTGTTTTGCGTCAAAAATTGCTTGATCAATTTTGTTCGCGTTGACTAATTCGTCATAAGCTTCAATGTTTATATCAGTAATAGGTTTAATAACAGGCATTTTTTGAAAACCTCCTTTCTTTATACGTTATCATAGCATTATTATGTACATTTAGCAACGCTTTGAGTGGAATAACTTGCAAAAGCGCCCCAAAGAGTATAAAATATAAAAAATGCCGAAAAATTAGAAAAAGAAGGTAAGCATATGAATTTTAATGATAAGAAAACAAAAAGAATTATAGCCATTGTAATTATGGTGGTCATTGTAGCCATGGTTGCTACCACAATTATCCCTTATCTGATGGGATAAGGCTGGCCAGGCTGACAGGAGAATCGTATGGAGATAAAGACAGAAGCGGGACGGGCTTTGAGCGAGAGTAGCTTTGCCTGCGGTTGGTCAAAGGATATCTGTACATATGCACTGGCTGCTGCTGTCAATGCATTGGCAGTAAAAGAAGCCGTGTGTATTGCGGCAGAGGCGCAGATTTTGTTTCCGACTGGCGCAGCTTCTTCAGGGGCATACGCCTTGGAGAAGACGTTTTGTAAGGTTTGCCAAGAGAGAGGGATTGAGAAGCAGAAAGCCGTAATCCGCCGTAATCCGCTATTCGGACTGCCGGTTGTACAGATAACCGCTATGGGACTTGACACCGGAAATAGGGTAATGCAAGGGAGAGAGCTAAGAGGCGGTCCAGGCGATGAGCTTGTCCTTGTGAAATGGCTTGGTGTGGAAGGTATGCTGCGCATTGCCGATGAAAAGGGAGATGAGCTTAGACAACGGTTTGCGCCGGTGTTTATCAGACAGATACAATCCTGGAGGAAGGAATTATTTGCCGGAAAGGAATTGGAGATTGCAAGACGCATGGGAGTCGTATCCATTCGCCAGATTGCCGAAGGGGGGATTCTCGCCGCGCTGTGGGATTTGGCGAAGGAGACGGACTGTGGGCTTGATTTGGACATGAAACGGATGTCCGTTTTGCAGGAAACCATAGAAGTCTGCGAGCAGTACAGGCTGAATCCCTATCAACTGACGTCGGCGGGCAGTTTTTTAATGGCGGCTGCCGATGGGAAGGTATTGGCGGACGCGCTGTGTGAGAACCAGCTTCAGGCGTCGGTCATTGGGCGTTTGACGGCGGGAAATGACAAAATTATCCATAATGGCGAAGATGTGCGGTATCTTGACCGCCCCGCGCCAGATGAGATATATAAAATATTTTTGTAGAAAATGGAGGTAAAGTATGGAGGACATGAGAAAGCAGATATTAAAATATCTGGAAAAAAACAGCAGAGCCAACCTTGGGGAACTGGCGGTTCTTCTGGATTCCGACGAGGCGGCGATTGCGAACGAAATCGCGCAGATGGAGAAGGAGAAGATTATCTGTGGGTATCACACGCTGATTGACTGGGATAAAGCAGGGGAGGAACGTGTCAACGCACTGATTGAGGTCAGCGTTAAGCCTCAGCGGGACAAGGGGTTTGACAAGACGGCAGAGAGAATCTGCAATTATCCTGAGGTGACGGCAGTATACCTTACATCCGGAGGCTACGACCTGATTGTGACTGTGGAGGGCAAGACGCTGATGGAGGTTTCGCGGTTCGTGTCAGGCAAGCTGTCTCCTATTGAGGATGTAATCAGTACGACTACTCATTTCATATTAAAGAAATACAAAGACCACGGAACACTGATGTTCCACAAGAATAAATCAGAAAGGATGCCTGTGACGCCATAATGAGAGACCCATTATCTAAAAAAATCGTAGAAATTGAACCGTCAGGAATCCGTAAGTTTTTCGACATGGTGAGTGAGATGCCGGACGCTATCTCCCTTGGCGTCGGCGAGCCGGATTTTGACACGCCCTGGAGGATTCGGGAGGAGGGAATCTATTCCCTTGAGAGGGGAAGGACTTTCTATACTTCCAATGCGGGACTTAAGGAGTTGAAGGTAGAAATCAGCAAATATTTACAGCGGAAGATTCAAGTCAGCTATGATCCGGCAAGCGAGATTATTGTGACGGTAGGGGGAAGCGAAGGAATAGACATTGCGTTTAGAGCCATGCTGGATCCAGGGGACGAGGTGCTGATTCCGCAGCCGTGTTATGTTTCCTATCTCCCATGCGCTATCCTGGCAAATGGAGTTCCGGTGGTTATTCCGCTTAAGCAGGAAAATGAGTTCAAGCTGACGGCAGAGGAGTTGGAGGCGGCAATTACGCCAAAAACAAAACTCCTTGTACTGCCGTTCCCCAACAATCCGACTGGCGCCATTATGACAAAGGAGGATTTAGAGCCGATTGCAGAGGTGGTGAAGAAGCACGACCTGTATGTGCTGTCGGATGAGATTTATTCAGAGCTGACTTATAAGTATGACCACGTGTCTATCGCATCCCTGCCGGAGATGAGAGACCGGACTCTGGTAATCAATGGCTTCTCCAAGGCATTTGCCATGACGGGATGGAGACTGGGGTATATCTGCGCACAGAAGCCGATTGCAGAGCAGATGCTCAAGATACATCAGTTCGCAATCATGTGCGCGCCGACGAACAGCCAGTATGCGGCAATCGAGGGACTTAGGAACTGCGAGGACGAGGTCCAGGAGATGCGCGGCGCGTACAATCAGAGAAGGCGGTTTCTGCTTCATGAGTTTAAGAAGATGAAGCTAGACTGCTTCGAGCCGTTTGGGGCGTTTTATGTATTCCCTTGTATCAAAGAATTTGGCATGACGTCGGAAGAATTTGCTACAAGGCTTCTGGATGAGGAGAAGGTAGCCGCTGTGCCGGGAACTGCGTTTGGGGCGTGCGGGGAAGGGTTCCTCAGGGTGTCCTATGCCTATTCCCTGGATGACCTGCGGGAAGCAATCAACCGGTTAGGCAGGTTTGTTGAAAGGCTGAGGGCACAGAGATAGCGCTTTTTGACGCCTGAGGATTGAGAGGTAGATATGCTGAATATCGTATTGCATGAGCCGGAGATTCCGGCAAATACTGGAAATATCGGACGGACTTGTGTGGCTGCGGGTGCGCGGCTGCACTTGATTGAGCCGCTGGGATTCCGGCTCAATGAAAAGAACTTGAAGCGTGCCGGAATGGATTATTGGGATAAACTGGACGTGACTACATATATTAATTATGAAGATTTTCTTGAGCGCAACCTGGGGGCAAGGATTTATATGGCCACCACAAAAGCGCCTAAGGTCTACACAGAGGTTCGGTATGAGCCGGACTGTTATATCATGTTCGGAAAGGAAAGCGCAGGAATACCGGAGGAAATTTTGGTAAATCATAAAGAGGAATGTGTGCGCATACCCATGTTCGGGGACATCCGTTCCCTGAACCTTGGCAATTCTGTGGCAATCGTACTGTACGAGGCGCTCAGGCAGAATGGATTTGCGGGGATGGGGCTTTCAGGACAGCTTCACGAGCTGTCGTGGGATTGACAGTCAATTAGGGTACTATTGTTAGAAAATAGATAAATTATTTTTCTTTTATGGGCTATATATGGAAAAATGACCAGAAAAAGCCATAATATTGTGGACTTTTGGGAAATATTATATTATAATTTTTTATGATAATAATATTTAAACTAGTGACAGTATAACTAGTAAGGATTTAGGGAGAGGTGGTGAACAGATGGTAGAAGAAACCATTAGGACCATCAAGGAGACGGAGAATGAGGCAGAAGGAATGATAAAAAAAGCAGATGCGGCATGTACCGAGATCCTTGAGAAGGCTAAAGCCGAAGCTGCCGAGATGGTGGGGCGAGCCGAGGCAGAAGCGAAGTCTGAAGCGGCAGCGGCCCTTGAAGCGGCGAAAGAAGCCGGAAGAAAGTCAGAGCAGGAGGCAATGGACAGCGTAGAGAAAGAGATTGCGACATTGAAGCGGGATGCGCTGGCGAAAGAGTCTGAAGTGGTATCAGCAGTCATTGATGCGCTGGTATAGTTTTCACGGCCAGACACACAAGAGAATTACAGTAAAGGAGGGATGTGGCTATGGCTGTATTGCAGATGCAAAGAATTAGTATCTGCGCGCTGAAAAAAGACCGTAAGGCTATCTTAGAGAAGATCCAGTCCATGGGTGTAATTGAGATGAACCAGATTGCCGAAGATGAAGACGGCTTCGAGAAGATGGATACCGTAGGCGCCAGACAGAGCTTCGAGAAGCAGGCGCAGGTTTCCGAACAGGCTTTGGCTGTGCTGGATGCATACGCGCCGGAGAAGCGCTCTATGCTGGCAAGCTTAGAAGGCAAGAAGCTGGTTGACAAGAAGAAGTTCGACGAAATCGCCGACGGCAAGGGTGAATTAATCTCGAAGGCAAACAGGCTTGTATCGTTGAACAAAGAGATAGCTGAGAACAAGGCAAATATTCTAAAACTGGAGAATCAGATTGAGTCGCTTCGTCCATGGCTTGCATTGGATGTGCCGATGAACTTTAAGGGCACAGACAAAGTGTCAATGTTGTTAGGGACAATGCCGGGAGAGACAACGCTTGAGTCCGTATACGGACTGATTGCAAAGCGGGAACCCCAGGTAGAGGCTATTGATGTGAAGATCATCAACAGCGATAAGGACGCGGCCTATCTGAGCGTTTTTTGTCTTAGGGAGGAAGAAACGAAAGTTGAAGATGCCTTGAGGTCAGGAGGTTTTGCCAGACCTTCACAAGTGACAGGTAAGATTCCTTCTGTGAAGAAGGAGAATCTGGAGGCAAAAATCAAAGAACTGAATAGTGAGATTACAAAGATTGAGGAAGAAATTAAGGGATATTCGGCTGCAAGGGAAGACTTGAAGATTGTTGGAGATTATTTCCGTATGAGGGCAGACAAATACGAAGTCCTTGGAACGCTTCCGCAGTCACAGAGAACCTTCGTAATCAGCGGATATGCCGCAGCGAAGGCTGTACCCGCAGTACAGAAGGCAATCGGGGAGTCTTTTGACTGTGTGATCGACGTAGAGGAGTTGAAGGAGGATGAGGAGCCGCCGGTAATCCTTGAGAACAATGGGTTTTCGTCAAGCGTGGAGGGTGTGCTTGGTTCCTACGGACTGCCTCACAAGGGAGAGTTTGACCCGACGACGATTATGTCGTTTTTCTATGTATTCTTCTTTGGTATGATGTTATCAGATGCCGCTTACGGCGCAATCATAGCGATTGCATGTTTTGTGGTATTGAAGAAGTTCCCGCGTATGGAGGCGGGGCTTAGGAAGTCGATGAAGATGTTCATGTACTGCGGTGTATCTACACTGGTATGGGGAATCTTATTCGGCGGATACTTTGGAAATGTTGTAGATATCGTGTCAGGAGTATTCTTCGGCAAGACGGTCACCGTACCGGCGTTGTGGTTTATTCCGCTGAATGACCCGATGCGTCTTCTTGTATATTCTTTGGCGTTTGGAGTTGTCCACCTGTTCGTGGGACTTGGAATCAAGGGATATATGGAGCTTAAGGACGGTAAAGTGTTGGATTTCTTCTGCGACGTTGTCCTGTGGTTTGCATTTCTGATTGGACTGCTCTTACTGTTAATCCCGTCAGATATCTTTGCATCCATTGCGCAGGCGAAGATTGTATTCCCGCCGTTCTTGAATATGCTTGCAAAGGTGCTTGCAATCGGCGGCGCGGTAGGACTGCTTTTGATGTCCGGACGTGAGAGTAAGAATCCGGCGCTTCGGATTGCTCTTGGCGCGTATGATATTTATAATATTACAGGATGGCTAAGCGACGTGCTCTCTTACTCACGTCTGCTGGCGCTCGGTCTTGCTACGGGAGTTATCGCATCCGTAGTAAACCAGATGGGAAGTATGTTTGGTAAAGGAATCGTAGGTGTGATTGGGTTCATCGCCGTATTTATCGTTGGACATGTGCTGAACCTGGCAATCAACCTGCTTGGTGCGTATGTACACACGAACCGTTTGCAGTTTGTAGAATTCTTTGGTAAATTCTATGAAGGCGGCGGAAAACCATTTGAACCATTCAAATCAGATACAAAATATGTAGATATTAAGGAGGAAACTTTATCATGAGTATTTGGAGTAATTTAGG
>CAJUBG010000079.1 GCA_910584575.1 uncultured Dorea sp. | reverse complement strand
TTCTGTTTGGAATTTTCCATGTCTAACTTGTACTAATTATATTCTAACACCAACTGCTTAACCTCATTCCTCGAAAACGTATTTCCTTTGATCCTATTTTCGAGAATACGGGAATATTCTGATGGGATATTTTCCCCGTATTGCGAGGTGTGAAAACGCATCTGTTAGTTTGATGCGCAATTCCCTTTAACGGGTATTGTTTATTTATAGGATGAAAATATTTTTATTGATAGTGCACATTTTTCACAATCTAAGATCATCTATTGCAACAATCCCCCCAAACGGGTTCTCTCCATTTCTACTCAATTCATGGGGCAAATTTCAAAAAGGATTTTAGAAGTAGCAATCCCCTCAAACGGGTTCTCTCCATTTCTACAAGGTAAATTTGAATAACATTCACACGGTCATAAATGTAGCAATCCCCTCAAATGGGTTTTCTCCATTTCTACGTTGGGCAAGAAGAATCCCGGCTAGAAATTTAGCATTGTAGCAATCCCCTCAAACGGGTTTTCTCCATTTCTACGGTCACCTCTCAGCCCCCGCTAAAATCAATGCCTCCCAGCCTTATTTCTGCAGGTATTTATCTGAATATTCTGATAATTAGTGTTTCCCATCTATTTTTTTGTCTTTTCAAAAATTGTACGAGAAAAAATACAATCCCCTACCGTCACACTCTAATTGTACCATACCCTCTCCCCTACTTACAACCCAAAATCCATCCTCAAACACGGTAAACGCAAGCTTTTAAATTAAGTAGACCATATCACTTGCATGATATGCCTACTTAAATCATTTTTCTAAATATGATCCCGCTATCGGCTTTTTATTCGATCCCTGTGTTCAGTCCGCTAAGAACTTTATATAGATAGTTCTGGTCATAGCCACACTTCTTTCTTTTACTTGCGATTCCCATACGACAGCTCTTTTCCTGCTTCAACAGATTCATTCCTATGTGCCGCAGTACATTTACATTTTCGGCCGCATTCCCTGCTTGCATCCGGCTATCATCTTCACGGAACCCGATGTCCAGCACCCAGTGCAGGCTGTTCCCGATTCCCCAGTGGGCACGTTTGCTTTTCCCGTATTCTTCTGCCCTCATATCTTCCTGGCTGTATATGGAATACGATACCGCCGTTGTTGTCTTGCCGTTTTCGGTTACGGTCGCCATGCAGGCTCCAATCCCCTTTAACCCTTTCCACCCGGAGTGGTTTTTCCGAAGCCATTCAACATCATTTTCTACATAGTATTCCCGGATTTCCATTCTCCCATGGCCAAAATCTGTTTCTTTCCAGTACCAGCCCCCTTTTTCCAGCTCCTTCTTGGGGCGCGGAAACATTTCCTCTTTAAAATAAAGCGAAATATCCCCCAGCAGCGTTTCCTGGTTCCCTTTTACCTGAAGGATATAGTCCGCTTCTTTGTCTATGATTTTTTCGGCAATCTCCTTCTGGGCTCCCATGGCGTCGAGCGTTACCACACACCCTTTCAGGCAGAGAAGCTCCAAAAGCTCCGGGATCGCCTTGATTTCATTTGTCTTTTCATCACCCGTAACTGCCCTAAAACAAGGGACGCCTCGCAGGCCCATGCACTTACCACATGGGACGGACGGTTCCCTTTGCTTTCATCCTTACTGCGGCGGAGGGTTTTTCCGTCAATGGCCACAACCCCTTCCATTTTCCCTGCAACTGCACTGGTCCACCGAAAAAAAGCATCATGAAACCGGTCTGGAGCAATCATCTGGAATACCCGGTTGACCGTATCATGGGAAGGAATCCCGCCGGGAAGCTCCAGAAATGTTTCCAGCCATTCCTTTTTGAACAGGCCCAGTCCTCAATCTCGTTCCAGGTATCCATTCCGCAGAGGATTGCGGTAACGGCAATGATGAGAATATCAAGAAATTTGTGTCTTTGGTTGAAAGTTCATTTCCCATTTCTGACATATTTATGATTTCCTTTCAAGAAGTTATGGAAATCATTGTACACGATTGTGCAGAGATTGTCAGTCATTAAATACATAATAGCAGATTTTTTCTCTGATTCAAAGATATCAAATCATGCGTTTACCGTGCCTTTTTCTATAGATAACCTTGCCGCCTGATACGCACCTTCGAGCGTCCCGGCAGCACTTAAGAAACCAGCCATATGGCAGAACGTCAGATCTTCGATTCCGGAAATCCTGGAAAGTTCTTGCCCTTTTACGCCTCTCCACTGTTCAGGGAATGGAATCCTCGGCCTCATCCTATCCTCATCGTATGGAACTGCCTGTATGTTATATCCTCCGCGTATGGAAGGATAGATCACATACCAGATATTCTTGCCTTTCAGAGCATCCTTCCATGGCATTGCCTGTTCAAGATACAAGATACCGTCCTTACATTGTTCTGCCTTCTTGCATACTGTCTCATATGCGCTCCTGTCTGACCGTATCTGATGAAAACGGTACTCCAGTATTTTCTTTGCATACTCCACTGCACCTTCAAATGCATGGTCTGCCAGAGCCGGATCGTCCTGCCATGTCAGATTCCGATCTGCAATCGTCATGGACAACAGGTTGGCCTCTCCTGTATTGTCGGCCTGGTCGATCTGCTGCACGAATTCTTCATCAAACTTCTCGGCATCCGGTCTGCACACCAGTTCCTCTCCGAATCTCTCCCACAAAAGCCCGAATGCAGCATACGGGACGCCGTTCGCACGGATTCTCCTGTCCTTCTGGTGGTGGTCATAGCGTCCCATTCCGATGTCATACACAATGCCCTCATAATGATCTAGGATAGTAAATCCCCTGGTGATTTTTATTTCTGGGTTCAATATGGTGAGCAGCGCAGTGGCAAATACGTCATCCGCATGGAAAATTCCTCCATGGGTAAAACCCTCGGTTATATTCATAATTCTATTTCTCCAGATATTTGATTGATTTTATGATGTTCTATTTTATTATACACTTTGAAGGATTCTGCCTCAAGGATTGGACACAAAAAGTCACATAACCTTCCCCGCCCCCATCATAACCAACGCCATCACCCCTGCCACAGCATAGATTTCATTGATAACCAGACAGATTTTCATAAGAAGGTTCTTAACCTCCCCTTTCATATAAGCGGCAAATGTAAATACCCCCGAAAAAATCATAAAAACCGCATATCCTCCTATGGTAATCTCCGCCGCCGGCGACTGAAGCGCCCACTCATGCTGACGAAGCAGTAATATCGTCCACGGCAGAAACACCATCACTCCCGCAATCCCCGTTAAAATACCTTTCAAGCTCTGTTTCATTGTCACTATCTCCTTTCACTTCTTCCGAAACATACAACCGCCACCGCCATACAAACTCCTGTGAATCCAACCGCCACAGGCAACCACGGAATCAACTCCATCTCCGTTTCCGTAAGATTAGACGCCAATTCCCCGTACTTTGCCGTTATCACATAGAACGGATAATCCATAGGATAGACAAACCACATCCTCGTGTTAATCATCAGAACCGACGGCACAATAGACGCCAGCCCGATTCCCACTGAAAATATAGGCGTCTGGATGCACACAGACAGCATCCAGAAAAATGCAGTCATAGGAACTGCCGAAACGTACATCAACAGAACCTCCTTTAACACAAACAGCGGCGGCAGCAGAAATTCATAGTCCTGCGTCTGGGATGCGATTGCGGCGCTAATGAAATACATTCCCGTCATCATTGCCATCTGGACTGCCGCCAGTGTCAGCAAAACAATATATTTTGCCATACAAAGCTTCGCCGTACTGACCGGAAGCGCAAGCATCCGCAGGATTCCATGGTTACTCCTCTCCGTCTGCCCAAGAAGCACCGTACCAATTACCATGCTTGCCGGAAACATGAACCATGCCATTCCCATAAATCCCTGTATGAAAAAATTATGCTCTGGGGAAATGCCCTCCGCCTGCATATCAAAATTCAAATGTGCGTTTAAAATGGACGGAAGCCAGAGTAATACTGCTGCAATTCCCAGAATCAATAAGATTCTGGAACGCCGTATCTTCTTTAATTCCACTCCTAACAATGTGAGAAAATTCATGCCAACGACCTCCTGACTTTTAAAAATATCATTTCCGCCGCGCCGATTAACAGAACCTCCGCCGCTGCCGCAATCAGATAACTGACTACCTTTCCTGCTTTTGCCCCCTCTAATATCTGAAACGGCAGAGCAAAGGGAAAGATGGATAAAGCAAAATATTTCACCGGAATCATGGTTGCCATGAATACACATACCACATCAATTCCAAGGGGAATCCACATATTTTTCCACGCTGAGGCAGCCATAAGAGATATGATAGCCACCGGAAGCAGCATACAGAAGGAATAGCCAAAGTTTTGAAGCAAATCCTTAATAAATGCGCCATCTGCGCCGCCAAACCAGTGCAAGGTACAAAAGATTAGAGATAACATCTCAATCACCAGAAGCACAATACACATACCGGCCAGCAAAATGGTTTTTCCTATAAATATTTCCTCCTCCCTGACGGGCAGAGTCGTTATCCGCTGGATGGCGTTATCCGCATATTCACTATGGTACATCATGCAGGATATAACGATAACCAGAAGCATATTCAGCATTGCCATCATCTGCCAGTCTGCCTGGAGAATAATCTGGAGGGGCGGCTTGGAAATACCTACATACTGCTCAGAACGGACAGCTAATTCCAATATAGGAACAAACGCTGCCAGACACCCGCCCAAAAGACATCCTGGAAGCACCCCTGTCCTTTTTATTTTCTTGTACTCTAATATTGTATTCATCTCGCGCCGCCTCTCTGGAAATTATCTTCTTCAATCATTGCAAGAAATGTATCCTCAAGGTTATCTGCGTCATAACCCTTCATCTCTGCCCCCTGCTTCAATTCCTTAAGAGTTCCCTCGAATAAAAGCCTGCCGTGATTTAAAATTCCGATGTTGTCCGCCATCAGCTCTATTTCCGAAAGAAGATGGGAGGATACCAGAACCGTACATTGAAGCTTCTCTGGGAGGGAACGGATTAATGAACGGATTTCATGAATTCCCACCGGATCAAGCCCGTTGGTTGGCTCGTCGAGAATCAGAATCGGCGGCCTGCCAATTAATGCGCTTGCAAGGCCAAGCCGCTGCTTCATACCAAGAGAATATTTTCTCGCCAGGCGCTTCCTCCACTGTGTAAGCCCCGTAAGCTCTAGCGCGTCGTCCACCGCCGACTTTGGCAGACCTAATATCCTGCGTACAATGTCTAAATTTTCCTCACCGGTCAGATTGCCGTAGAAAGACGGGGCTTCTATGAAAGAGCCGACTTCTTTCAAAATTTCGATTCTGTCCTTAGGATACTTCTTCCCGTCTATTAAGAAATCTCCGTCCGTGGGCTTCGTAAGCCCTAAGAACATCTTCATTGTCGTAGATTTGCCTGCGCCGTTAGGGCCAAGAAACCCGTAGACGGTTCCCTTGGGGATGTGGAGGCTCACATTGGAAACTGCGGTGAAGCCTGCGTATGATTTTGTCAAATGATTGGTTTCTATAATATTCATTTTTCACACTCCTTCGTTTGTATTTGGTATGCTTATAGTGTACGCCTTTAACCTTACATCCACATTCCCGTAACCTTACATCTACCTTACATTTCATGTAAATGGCTCGATTTTCAAAATTGTTCATGTTATCATTAATTTAAAATGTATAGGGGGATTACAATGATTTTAAATTATTTGAAGAATAAACGGATACTGCTTGTAGACGACGAGCCGCAGTTATGTGATATGGTTACTTCTATTTTATCTGAGGAGGGCTTTACGAATATCCGGACGGCAGGCAATGTAAAAGACGCCGTGGCCGCTGCCAGTGAATTTCGTCCGGAATTCGCAATTCTTGACGTTATGCTTCCGGATGGGGACGGATTTTCTCTGATGGAACAGTTGAAAAGCATGGCAGACTACCCGATTCTATTTCTGACCGCGCGGGGCGAGGACGAGGATAAGTTCAGAGGCTTCGGGCTTGGCGCAGATGATTACATGGTCAAACCATTTCTTCCGAAAGAGCTGGTTTACCGCATCAGCGCAATCCTTCGGAGAACCTATAAGGATGAAAATCCTCTGGTAACATTAAGCCATTGTGAGATTGATTTTGAACGGGCGGAAGTAAAAAAAGAGCATGAATGTATCCCCCTGACAGCAAAGGAATATGCCCTTCTTCTTGCGCTCTACCGAAACGCCGGACGTATCGTAACCATCGACGCCCTGTGCGAAGCCGCCTGGGGCGACAATCCTTACGGCTACGAAAATTCTCTGATGGCCCACATCCGCAGGATTCGGGAAAAAATCGAGAAGAACCCTTCTAAACCAGAAGCCTTGCTCACGGTTAAGGGGCTTGGTTATAAACTGATTGTGCAATAATTTAAGATTGGAGGCCGTGGCATGAAAAGCGTTCCAAAGTTAATCCGGCGATTTCTCGCCATTTTGTTGCTGAGTACCATCCTGCTTTTCTTCCTGAATATCATTGTTTTGATGACTCTCAGTCTCCAACAGACCCCCGGCGCCTCTGCCTGGACAACTGCCGTGGAAACCGGCGCAGCCTTGCAGAAGCAGGATACAGGGGATGGATACATTCTTGCCGAAGAAGCCGCTTTAGAATTAGAGCGTGAACATGTGTGGGGAATTCTGATTGATAACCGTACCCACAGGGTTATCTGGCACACGGATAATCTCCCTCCTGACATCCCTCTGGAATATTCTCTGTCCGATATTGCGTCTCTAACCCGCGGATACATTATGGATTATCCCACTTTTCCAGGCGAAGCCGCGGATGGCTTGGTTGTCCTTGGCTATCCCAAGGACCGATATTGGAAACACATGTATCCCAACTGGGACTATGATTTTATAGCAAATCTTCCCAAATATGTGTTAAATGTGCTGATTGTGAACGGGGGGCTTATTTTTTTAATCTATTTTATTGCTAACATGAAGCTTCTGCGCTCGGTGAGGCCCATTGCAGAAGGGATTCAAAAGCTCCCTACCAGGGAGCCGGTCTGCGTAAAGGAAAAGGGATTGCTGTCTGAGCTTGCCGCGAATATTAATCAGACTTCGGAGATTCTGGAATTTCAGAATTATCAGCTAAAGAAAAAGGAGAATGCCCGCGCCAACTGGATTGCCGGAGTTTCCCACGATATCCGCACGCCCCTTTCCATGGTGATGGGATACGCAGGACAGCTTGAGAACAGCCCGCGCCTCACGGCGGATGAACGTCAGAAGGTGTCTGTCATCCTGCGGCAAAGTGAACGGATGCGCAATCTGGTTAATGACTTGAACCTTGCCTCAAAGCTTGAATATGATATGCAGCCGATTCACCGCACCCTGGAAAATGCAGTCGCCATCGCAAGGCAGGTTGTTGTTGATTTTATCAATATAGACGTGGACGGGAGGCATCCCATTGAATGGGTGACTGAGCCTCAGGTCACTGTCTGTACTGTGAATGTGGATAAGGAGTTACTGAAACGCGCAGTAGCAAATCTGATACAAAACTGTATCAACCATAATGAAGGTGGGTGTACTGTCTATGTTTCTGTGCATAAGGACTGCGAGGACCGGAAGCTTCCGCAGACCGACGGTTTTGTGAAATCAGAGGATACGGATTTTCAGAATTATTTTGTCTTGCGGGTGGAGGACGACGGCAGGGGGATGTCCGCAGATGAGCTAAAGCGCCTGAATAGCACGCCTCATTATATGATGTGCGACAGTGAGATTAGAGAGCAGCGCCATGGATTGGGGCTTTTGATTGTAAGGCAGATTGCGCAGTCACATGGCGGAAGTATGGTGATGCGTCAGAGTATTTATGGTGGATTGTGCGTGGATATATTGCTGCCTGCATGTTAGCTTGAAAAAATCATATTTTTTTAGTATAATAGAGCCACAAAAAAACGGAGGTTCAGACAATGAAAAATGACAGATTTGAGGCAATCTACTCACAAGGCACAATGAATGTAACGGAGATTTGGGTCGATAAGGAAACCGGAGTAAATTATTTATTTCGTCATAGCGGATATGCCGGCGGATTAACGCCCCTGCTTGACCGCGAAGGGAAGCCGGTTATTTCTCCTATAACCAGCCAATAACTTTGAGGCTGCTGCAAAATGCAATCATTTTGCAGCAACTTCTTTATTATTCCACCAATTCCCCAAACTCCTTCCTCTCGAATTCCTGAATCGAAATATGCCTCTTATCCGGATTCGCATATACAAATGTCTTATCCACATTCTCCAGATAATTCTGTATCTTATCATTCGTGGCGCTGATAATCGCCTGGAATCCAAGCCCGCGAATCAGAGAAATACAGCTCGCCACCTTCTCCGCGTCCATCTTGGAAAACGCCTCGTCCAATACCACCAGACGTATGGTCGGATTCCTCTGAAATCTCGCCGGAGTATTAATCCTGTACACCTGGGCGAAGCTTGCCAGCAGAGCCACATACAGAGGATTCTGTCCCTCGCCGCCGGAGTTCTTCTTAATCATCCTTCCAAGCCCGATAGCCATGTCCTTCTGCCCCTTTATAATCTGCTGCATATCAAAGGACAGATAAGTACGGTAATCCGCGTATTTGTCCATGTTCTTTTTCGCCTCGTTCAACTCCTCCTGAGTCGCGTTTTCCGGCGGGATAAATACATTAATCAGCTCGTTCATCAGCTCTCCGTACTGATTCTCATGCTCGATGGTAAACATGTCAAGCTGGTTCTCCATGGAATCCGTAAGCTGTGAGGGATGAATCTGCAAGGCGTCGTCCATGAACATCTTATAATACCTTCCGTCTGCCCCTTTATTCTTCGTTATCACAAATTGATACTTGTCTTTTCCAAAATCCAGTCCGCTGATAATCCGGTTCAGCTCGTCCTTCCTCTGATACGCCTCCCTGATGGCGCTGCGTATCTTGAATATAAAGTCATCCTTAAAATGCTCGACAGCAGAACGGGCCTGCTCTTTAGCTGACTCTCGAAAGGCTTCCAGTTCATCGCACCTGAGATTTTCCAATAGAGCATCGTAAGGGCTGTTATCCCGAATAGCAGTAGAAAATGTCCGGTTCGGGTAATTTCTCACGTAACTGCTGCGTTCCTCTACTAATTTCTGGTAAGCGGCTTCCTCGGTGTCGCGCATAGGGTACAAGTCAGAAAGCCTTTGACGCTTGAGATAGTCGTAATTCACAGATTTTCTTCCTGCCAGATATTTCTGAAATTCCTGCTCATATCGTTCTAATTGCTCAACGCCTGCACTGGCTTCATTTTCCTTAAGAATACGCCCTTCTGCGGCATCGCCGTCAAATACGCCTATGGTTCTTCCTTTCTCACCTTGCAGCTTGCGCCCCAGTTTCTGCCTCTGTTCCATGATTCCATTCTCTGCCTGCAAAAGTTCTTCATGAAGCTTCTCAATCTCCTTCTGGTAATTCCAAATGGTTTCCTGAACCTTGACGACCTGTAATTTTTTTGCATCCTGCTTCTCGTTAAGCTTTTGCTTCTCAGCCTCCCAGGCATCCACAGACTCGCTCTTTAACTTCTCCATCTTCTCTGCAATCTGAGCCTTTTGACACTTCTTCCCCTCAATCTTCTGAATATCCGTAAGCCACCCCAGATAATCCTCTGTCGGCTGGCCCAGACGCTCTAACTGCATCATCTGGCGGATTTCCTCCAACTGCTCTTGCAGCGGAAGCCGTTCCTCCTGTAACCGCTGGCACTCCTCCTCCAAACGGCGAATCCTCTGCCTCATACTAATCTCGCCGATATACGCGCACCGAGTATAATTCTCCGGATGGATATGCTGTAAACGGAAACTATGGTACAACACGCAGTCCGGCGTAACGCCAATTTTGCTCTCCCTTAATTCCTCCACAGTCTCGCATTTTATAACATTTCCCAGGAAAAAATCAACATACGCCTGTACATAAGGCTCTTTTGCGCGCACTTCTTCCGCCAGAGACCCTTTCCGCGCCGGATGAGCTTCTCGCGTCACCCTCTCTGTGTCCAGGACAGACGCCCGAAAAAACTTCTTCTTATCCATCTCCTGATAAATGTCCATGGCGATTTTCGCATACGCCGGTTCTACGATGAGCAGCAGCTTATTATTTCCCATATACCCCTCGATTGCATTCTGCCAGCGTTCATCCTTTATTTCCAAAAGATCCGCCAAAATCTGCACATTGACAAATTTATTGCAACACTCGTGAAGGCGGTTGCGCAGCTCGAATCTCGCCTCCTCAAGCTCTCTTGGATATGCCTTCTTCCCCTGCTTCAAGGCTTTCAGCTCGTCCCTGGCCTCCCTCTCCTCCTTCTTAATCCTCCGAAGATCTGCGTCCGCCTCCTGCCTCTGTTCCTCCAAATCCGCCTGAAGATCCTTAAGGCTTGCCGCCAGTCTCTCTATTTCCTCCTCCGAAATATCGTAACCGGCAAATTTATCAATATCCCACAACACCTGATTCGGCGTTATATCCTTATCCTTCCATTCCTTCAAACGCTCTGCCGTCTGCTGCCACCTGTCCTTGCTGTTTTTAAGACGCAAAAGCTCTGCCTCCAAAGCCTCCTGCTCTGCTTCAAGCCCTGAATAGCCGCTGTTGGCAATCCTTAAGATGACCTCCTCATATTCTCCCTGAATTGCCTGCTGTTCCTCCTCAAGCCCCTCCTTCTGCCTCTCTCCTGCGGTGATATCCTCCCGCCGGCTCTCTATCTTGTCCCTGCACTCCTGCGCTAACGCCTCAAGCCTTAACATTTCCAGACGCTCAATCTGGTAGGCGCACATTTTCGCCGCCTCCCGCCTCTCGTCGTAGTCCTGATAACACTCCTGAATCTGCAAAAGACATCGGATTTCCTCCACGGTTTCCTCAATCTTTCCCCGCATCCGCCCATACTGCATCACGCTCTCCTGCAAATCCTCAATGTGGATATCCTTCTCCATGCAAATATATTCCTTGACGAATTCTTCCAGTTTAATGTTCATGCGAAACGGAATGGCTCTCTTGAACAGCCTTGGAAACTTCTCCATATCCAAGCCGCCCAGATAGATATCATAAAGCTGACGGCGGAACCTTTCATTGCTTGGGCCGCAGTAAAACCGTTCCGGCGAAAATGTTCTCTGCAAATATTCCCGCAGTTCGAGAGAACTCAAGCACCGTTTCCCAATGCGGTAACGCTCTTTTAACAGCTCGCCCGTATGCCAGAAAAACAGCCGGTTCACGTCATTAGTCGTTGTATCCACGTCAAACACCACGCCCACGCACTGTTTTTCCTTTGTATTCGTCTGCTCAAACTCCAACACAATGGTACTGGAAAAATTCTGGTTTCTCAGATATTGCGCCTCGTTATTCTCACTGATATTGACCATGCCCCGCAGATATTCAATCAAGGTACGGTCTGAATCGTCAGCCGCCGCCTTGTTGAAAAAACCTCTGCCGTCCGTACTGGCGTACAAAACGATTTGCAGGGCATCTATTACCGTAGATTTCCCGCTGCCGGAATGTCCGGTAAAAAAATTAATCCCCTCGCTTAATGTCAATACCTTTCTGTCTATGTAATGCCAGTTATTCAGACAGATCCTCGATAGCGCTTTGAATG
>CAJUBG010000078.1 GCA_910584575.1 uncultured Dorea sp. | reverse complement strand
TACGGTATAACGGCAGCAGCGTGCTGATTGACTGCGGGGAAGGAACGCAGATTGCAATCAAAGAAAAGGGATGGAGTTTCAAGCCGATTGACGTAATCTGCTTCACCCATTATCATGGGGACCATATCAGCGGTCTTCCGGGGCTTTTGCTCACAATGGGAAACGCAGAACGCACAGAGCCTCTGACCCTTGTAGGGCCGAAAGGACTGGAACGGGTGGTAAAAGCCCTTAGGGTAATTGCCCCAGAGCTGCCCTTTCCTATCAAATATATGGAGATTACAGAGCCGGAGCAGACATTCGAGATGAATGGCTACCGGCTTAAAGCATTTCGGGTCAACCATAATGTTCTTTGCTATGGCTACACCCTGGAGATTGACAGGGCAGGGAAATTCGACGTAGAACGCGCGAATGCGGCAGGTATTCCCCAGAGGTATTGGGGAATCTTACAAAAAGGCGAGACTGTGGAGGTAGAGGGCAATCGCTTTACGCCGGACATGGTGCTTGGCCCGCCGAGAAAAGGGCTTAAGATTGCATACTGTACGGATACAAGACCTACGGATTCCATCAGGAAAAATGCAGCCGGTTCGGATCTTTTTGTCTGTGAGGGAATGTATGGGGAAAAGGATAAGCTAAAGAAGGCGAAGGAATACAAGCATATGACCTTCTACGAGGCAGCGCAGCTTGCTAAAGAGGCAGAGGTAAACGAGATGTGGCTGACTCATTACAGCCCGTCGCTTACGAAGCCGGAGGACTATATGGAGGAAGTGAGGGCAATTTTCCCACATTCGGTTGCGGCGAAGGATAGAAGGTCAATCGAATTGGTTTTCTCAGACTGACAAAAAAGAGGACATGAATATGTGTGATAAAAAAGATATCTTAATTCTTGCCATTGAAAGCTCTTGTGACGAGACGGCGGCGGCAGTCGTCAAGAACGGGCGTGAAGTGAAATCCAATGTGATTTCCTCCCAGATAGCGCTTCATGCGCTCTATGGGGGTGTGGTTCCGGAGATTGCGTCCAGGAAACATATTGAGAAGATTAACCAGGTCATCGAGGCTGCCCTTACAGAGGCAGAGGTAACCCTTGACGATATAGACGCTGTGGGCGTCACCTACGGCCCAGGGCTTGTGGGCGCCCTTCTGGTGGGGGTTGCGGAGGCGAAGGCTATTGCTTATGGGGCAAAAAAGCTTTTAATCGGAGTCCACCATATTGAGGGGCATATTGCGGCAAATTTTATCGAGCATCCGGATTTAGAGCCGCCCTTCTTTTGTCTGGTGGTGTCCGGAGGGCATACCCATCTTGTGCGGGTTAGGGATTACGGGCAATTTGATATTATCGGGCGAACCAGGGACGATGCCGCCGGAGAAGCATTTGACAAGGTGGCGCGGGCGATTGGGCTTGGATATCCCGGCGGACCGAAGATTGACAAAGTGGCAAAGGAAGGGAATCCTAAGGCTATTCCATTTCCAAACGCCCATGTTGCGGACGCGCCTTATGATTTCAGCTTCAGCGGGGTAAAGTCGGCTGTTCTTAACTATATTAACGGGCGCCGGATGAAGGGGGAGGAATACAGCCAGGCTGACGTGGCGGCGTCATTTCAGAAGGCGGTTACAGACGCTTTGGTAGAGCGTGCAATGCATGCCGTAGAGGAGTACCATGTGAAGCAGTTTGCAATCGCGGGGGGCGTTGCGTCCAACAGCGCCCTGCGATTGGCGATGAAAGAGGCATGTGAGAAGAAAGGGGTTCAGTTCTATTATCCGTCGCCAATTTACTGTACGGATAATGCGGCGATGATAGGGGCTGCCGCTTATTATGAATATATCAATGGCACGAGACACGGTTGGGATTTGAATGCTGTTCCGAATCTGAAGCTGGGGGAGAGATAGATGGTGACAACGAAAGATAAAAAGCGATGTGTTGCGGTGGTGCTTGCGGCGGGGCAGGGAAAACGGATGGGAGCCACTGTCCAGAAGCAGTATATTGAGCTTAACGGGAAACCGTTGATTTATTATGCGTTGAGGACGTTTCAGGAATCGGATATCATTGACGAGATGGTGCTTGTGGTGGGAAAGGGGCAGATATCTTATGCCGAATCAGAGATTGTAGGGAAATATGGTTTTTCAAAAGTGAGCGCGATTGTTGAGGGCGGTAAGGAACGCTATGATTCTGTGTGGCAGGGTTTGAAGGCGGTGGCTTCGGATGAGGAGGCTTCCTACATATTTATCCATGACGGGGCGCGTCCCTTTGTGGACAACGGGATCCTTAAGCGTGGATATGAGACGGTGGAACGGTTTCGGGCCTGTGTTGCGGGAATGCCCAGTAAGGATACAATCAAGGTGGTGGATGATGACGGCTTTGCGGTCAATACGCCGGACCGCAAATATGTGTGGGTGATTCAGACACCCCAGGTTTTCGAGAAGGCTTTGATTGTGGAAGCCTATTCTCGGCTGATGGCAGGTGAGCATCAGGATGTGACGGATGACGCTATGGCGGTGGAACGGATGATGAAGGTTCCGGTGAAGATGTTTGAAGGTTCTTACCAGAACGTAAAGATTACGACGCCGGAGGATTTAGAGATTGCGGAGGTATTACTGTGAAGATTGAATTAAGAGAATGGTCAATGGATGACAAGGAAAGTATGGCAAATATATGCAATCATGTGGAACGGGATTACCTTTCTAACAGGCTTCCCTATCCCTACACAATAGAAGATGCTAAGTGGTGGCTGAATATGGCGTCCAAGCAGGAGGGAAAAGAGGGAGTTTTTCGCTCGATTATTGTTGACGGAGAGATTGTGGGTAATATTTCTGTGGAGAAGAAATCGGATGTATATGGAAAGGACGGGGAGATTGGATATTTTCTCATGACTGAGAGCTGGTCGAAAGGCATTATGACGGAGGCGGTGAGGCAGATTTGTGAGATTGCGTTTGAGAAGCTTGATATTATCCGGATTACCGGTCTTATCTATGAGCCGAATGTGGCCTCGCGCAGAGTTTTGGAGAAGAATGGATTTGAGCTGGAGGGGGTTATGAAGCGGGCGGTTGTAAAGGGTGAGAAGGTGTATGACCTTTGTATATATGGTAGATTAAAAAATTAAGGTAAGAATATTGATATTATATGCATACAGAAGATAAAGATATTTTAGGAATGATTAGTATTGTCTGTGAGGATATCACACGGTTTGTGAAAAGAAAGAATATTGATACGATTGTCAATCCTGCAAAGCCGACTCTCATGGGCGGGGATGAGCCTAGCGTGGATTATAATATACATAGAGAAATCAATCGAAATTTGAATAACGAGACGTTCAAAGATAAAATCAGACAGGAGTTGGACGGAACGAATGACTGGGGAGAAGATGTAATACGATGCGAACGGGGAAAGGTGGTTGTTACAAGCGGATACTCCCTGTGTAAAACAGTATTTCATGTGGTCGGTCCTAAATTTGACGGTAAAAGTAAAAACAATAAAATTTCGTGTACAAGCTCATGTGTGCAGAAGCTGGAAGCCTGTTACCGTGAAATCATAAAAGAGATAAAGAGCCGGCAGGGAATAGAGAAAGTAGCGATTCCCATTATTGGTGCAGGCAATTATGGGATACCCTACGAAGTAGCGGTAAGGGTAGCATTAGCCACGGTGGCAAATGAGCTGGTGGATTGGAAGAACAGAGACAGGGAATTTTTTGATTTCTCTGCGTTGAAAAAGATATATTTTTGTATCTATCATATGAGACAGGATACGAGGCAGGATTATTATGAAAAGGCAATAGAGATTTGGAACGAATATCGTAAGGTTATCAAACGCAATAATAAGGTTGTCTATCAGACTACCAAGCAGGCGCATTTCAGATATTGGTTAGAGATAGAAAAACATGATGGGGAGAGAGGATATTTTGCAGTAGCAAGGTGTGTACGATGGCTGCTGATTTTTATTCGGACATTCTTTATACCTATTTTGTGGCTGAAAGATATATTTGGCGGTGTTAATTGGCATAAGAGGCGGATAGTTGTAGAAGTGACAGCTTTTTTGAAATTATTTTTTCCTTTCATTATCTGTTTGGGACCCTGGATTAGCAGACCCATATCTAATGTAGAAAAACATGTGTTTACAGCTTTTATAGGATACATTATGCTTGATACGATTACTTATTTAGTGCTGTTGATTGTACTTTCAGATATACAGAGACCCTCGGCAAATGTAATCCGTTCCATGATTTTTCTTTTGATAAATTATCTGGAAGTGTCTTTCGATATAGGGGCTATATTTTATATTTGGAATTTGGGTAGAATAGAATTTGGGTCGGCAATAGAGTTCGGAATCATGCCGGATTCTTTAAGCGTCAACTGTATTGCCCAATTTGAATTATATAGTCCTTTGCTGTATCTGAATAACGGCATAAAATTTTTCTTTATGACATTGGCATTCGGATATTTTGCGAATCATTTAAGGCAGAGAGAGTTTTTGAGTTAGCGGATATGAATACAGGATTCATATGACAGCCCCGATGGCCGGATTTTTGATGAATTGCTGCGCCCAAAAGGACATGGCGATACCACCATATCCTTCGTATGATAATCATGGCATTTCTTTTTTATCCACATGGAACTTTAGGATAACCGCTAACAGAGCCGATAAGCACCTTGCAAAAACTGTACTCCACCAAATCATGATCTGTCCACCGAACAAAGGCGGGAGAATAAGCATAAGCACTAACATAAACAGCGGTTCAATGAAAGTTAAAACATAGGAGAACGCACTTTTTTTTGTAGCATAAAAACTCGCGGTTGTGATTCGGAGAATTGCAACAAAGGGTACGGAAACTAAAAAGACAGGCATTATTTTTGAAATTTCCTTATTTACAAAATCTGACGCGCCAAATAATGCGCCTAAGCTTCCCTTTGTCAAATACATAATGACGCAACCGATTAAAGATAGGAACAATGCAAATTCATATGCCAATTTTCTTGTACTTTTCAGTTTGTCAAAATTTTTCTCACCGTAATGCCGACTGAGTAACGGCTGGCTTCCGTCGCCTACTCCTTGCAGTATCAGATATATAATGCAGATAATATATGCGATACAGGCATAGGTAGCAATAGCGGGCTCTCCGCCATAAGAAATGGAAAAGCGGTTTATAATAATCAGGGATATGTTAGGCGACATGGCAAGTCCAAAGGGCGCAATCCCGATTTTAAGTATGGACGCGGACACCTTTCCAAGTTTTGAAAGGGGAATGTTCAACATAAACTGCTTGTTACGTAATAAATATGCAAGTGCAATCAGCATTGTCACGCCCTGGCCGATAACCGTAGCCCATGCCGCACCGGCAACACCCTGCCCCAATACCCATACAAAAAGATAGTCGAGAATGATATTGGTAACAAAGCCTGCAATCATAGAAACCATCGCATAAAAGGAACCTCCATGGTTACGGATAAAAGGAACTAATCCCGTGCTAATTACTTGCAAGGCGGCGCCTAAAGCGATGACTGCAATATATTCCTCTCCCAATATAAGCAGTTCACCGCTTGCACCCAACAATTTTAAAAGGGTGCCATTTAAAAGGAAAACTGAAATTGTCAGAAGGACGCTGGAAATCATCAGTACCCACAAAGCCCCGGCTGTAAATTCTCTTGCCTGTGTTTCATTTTTCTCAGCCTTGTAAATGGAATAGTAGATTGCGCCGCCCATTCCGATTCCTGTGCCGAGCGCTTGAATGACCGCGACAATGGGATAAGCGATATTAACGGCTGAAAGCCCTAAATCGCCTATGCTGTTTCCCACGAAAAATCCGTCTACAATCGTGTAAACTCCCGATAGGGCAAAAGACAATATGGACGGGATAACATACTGAAAGAAAGTCCTAACATCATGAGTTTGCTTCATTATTTTTTCTACCTCCTGCCTTGCTGAAAAGTTCTACAAATAGAGCCATATTTTCATTTAACTGTTTCATACGTTCTATACCTATTTCCTCTACTGCAAACAGTTCCACTTTTCGTAATTCGGAAATAATAGTATCTGCATATTCTTTTCCTTCTTTTGTAAATTGGATAACTTTGTTTCGTTTATCCTCCGGCATAGGGAACTGCTTCACAAATCCTCTGCGCTCAAAATCTTTGAAAACCATGTTGATTGTCTGCTTCGGTATCATCCACCTCTGGCTGATTTTTTTCTGTGTGCAGTCGTCCCCGCCATCGTGAATTGCACATAACACTAACAGGCTGTTGACTGACAGCCCATGCGCTTTCGCCCATTCTTCGTACACATAGTTATACTCCTGCCATATGGCATAGTATTTGTTTAACTGTTCTATAAAAGCGGCGTTGTTAATCATAGCTGACCTCCTTAAAAATATTAGTACGGTTCTGTACTATTTATATTATAGTCCATAACCGGACTATTTGTCAATGTATAATTTTCTAAAAAAATATGAGCCAATACCAAGTATCAGCTCATTTTCTTACTCATTCATTTTTCTTAGAATACGCTGTATGCTCTTTTTTGACAGATAATATTTGCAGGCTAATTCGGAGGTTTTGTTTCCGGCAAGATAATCCGTGTAAATTTGTTGGTTACGCATCAAAATACATCCATTACCGCACCAAAAACTTGCGGATTAGGCAGCTTATCATACCGGCGATACACAGGGGCAGCAAAGTGGTATGTATCGAGCCATAGACATTAAGCGCCCCCTGTACTCCCTGAAGAAAAGCCGGAGAAGCCGGTATCAGCCCGCTAAGCAGATAGGAAAGGAAGGCGCCTGCATAGATAAAGATAAATGAAAACAGTCCTCTCCCCGTGTCCAGCAATTGGTCCTTGTGATCGCTTTTTTTGCTCGACGTCAATATCATCAGGAAAGCGAAGAATTCAAACAACAGCAGGAACAGGGCGATTCCGGTGTATGCTGCAAGCACATAATTCTTTTCGATAAATGCGCGGAATACGTCGCCGTAGGCGCCGTGATGCTTCCAGAAATTCTCTGCCAACACATAAAAGATTATGGCAGTCAGGATAAGCGTGGCTGTGCGAAGCAGCAGGTTTACGGCCTTATAAACGATCTTGCCTCCGGTTTTTACGGTTTTGGCGGCAGGGGAAACCAGATTCGGCGCTTTATGCCGTCTTTTCTTCCTGTTTTTTCCCTTATTATTCCTATTTTCATCCAATTCTGACAGGGTGGACAGAACATCCTCGTAATCGTCATCTTCATCATCATCCGCCGTATCACGCAGGAGGTCGGAATAATCCTCCTGGTAAATGACCTCAAAATCGTCGTCAAAAATGTCGTTGGCTTTATTTACACTCATATAAAATCCCTCCTTAAAACGTTTCTTATTGTAATATGTTTTATTCAATTTCTCAAGAGATATCACAGAATGTTCACGAAGATATAAGGTTTTCTTTAGATTATAAAAGAACTATAAAATAACTTTTAAGATTACGGGCGTTGTAGTATAATATTCCAGGCAAGATTCTTATGAGATTTTTTGTGATGAGAGAAAAGGAGAGTGCAGATATGCTTGAAGTGAAGAATCTGACATTCAAGGTGAATGAAAATGGTATAGAGAGAAGTATTGTTAAGAATATCAGCTTCCATGTGGACGACGGGGAGATGCTCGTTATCACAGGACCCAACGGCGGCGGGAAGTCTACGCTTGCCAAGGTGCTGATGGGAATCGAGAATGCAGACGAGGGGCAGATTATATTAGACGGGGAGGATATCACAGGTTATGATATTAACCACAGGGCAAATGCAGGAATCGGTTATGCATTTCAGCAGCCTCCAAGATTCAAGGGTATGACGGTAATCAGGCTGTTATCCCTGGCCGCAGGGCGTGAACTGAAGGAATCGGAGTGCTGCGGGCTTTTAAGCCGCGTGGGGCTTTGCGCCCAGGAATATGTGAGACGTGAAGTGGACGCAACGCTTTCCGGAGGAGAAATGAAACGGCTTGAGATTGCCACGGTATTGGCAAAGCCGCACAAGCTCTGTATCTTTGACGAGCCGGAGGCGGGGATTGATCTGTGGAGTTTTTCTATGTTGATTCAGGAGTTTGAGAAGATTCACAGCAAGAAGGCGGAGAGTTTGATTTTGATTTCCCATCAGGAACGGATTATACAGATGGCTGATAGAATCATGGTGATTGAGAATGGAACCATTGGGGCGGTTGGCTCAAGGGATGAGATTCTACCCAGATTACTTAATCAGGACAATAGCTGTACCTGCATGAATCGGGAATAGGAAGGAGTGGGAAAGAATGGGAGAATTGTTGGATAAGATTACAGAAAAGATTCTGCGGCAGATTGACGGCGCTGGTTTTGAGCAGAAGGGCGCTTTTAACCTGCGGCATAACGGTATTGCGCTCTGCCATGGTGACAGCGAGCACATTAAGATTAAGAAGAAGGAGGATAAACAGGGCATCGACATTTTCATAGACGGCGGGACGAAGGGAGAACAGGTGCATATTCCGGTGGTGGTAGATGCCTCCGGAATGAAGGATGTGGTTTATAATGATTTTTATATTGCCGAGGGCGCGGATGTGACCATTGTTGCCGGATGCGGAATTCATAACAGCGGTTGTAATGAGAGCCGCCATGACGGAATCCATTCCTTTCATGTTGGAAAGGGCGCGAATGTGCGCTATGAAGAAAAACATTACGGGGAAGGCGAGGGTACCGGCGGCAAGGTCCTGAATCCGGTCACGAGGATTTATCTTAAGGAGGATGCGGTGTTTACTCTGGATACGGCTCAGATTAAGGGGGTAGATTCCACCCTTCGCGAGACGGACGTAGAGATGGGACGCAATTCTAAGCTGTACGTGGTGGAGAAATTAATGACCCATGATAATCAGACCGCAGAGTCTAATATGGAGGTCCAGATGAATGGGGAGGGCAGTTCTGCGCAGATTATATCCAGGTCGGTTGCCAAGGGCCATTCCCGACAGGTGTTCCACCCCAAGGCTGTGGGAAATGCAGGGTGCCACGCCCATGTACAGTGTGATTCTATTATTATGGACCATGCCGAGGTCAGTTCTATTCCGGAGATTAATGCAAGGCATCTGGACGCGGCGATCATCCACGAGGCGGCGATAGGGAGAATCAATGACGAGCAGTTAGTGAAGCTGCGGACATTGGGGATGACAGAGGAAGAAGCGGAAGGGGTTATTATTGATAATTTCCTGAACTAGAAGTTTCGTGAAAGAAGAATGTGAATGATAGAAGATAAAAAATTATATCTGTTTGAAAAAGCGGGGGTGCCGAAAGCGGTGGCTTCTATGGCAATACCTACGATGATTAGTTCCCTGGTAATGGTAATCTATAATCTGGCGGACACGTATTTCGTGGGTATGCTCAATAATCCGGTGGAAAATGCGGCTGTAACGCTTTCAGCGCCGGTTTTGCTTGCGTTTAACGCAATTAATAACCTATTTGGCATTGGAACCTCCAGTATGATGAGCCGTGCTCTTGGCAGAAAAGAATATGATACTGTCCGCAGGGCGTCTTCATTTGGCTTCTACTGTACAGTGTTCTTAAGCTTTTTGTTCTCCATGATTTATCTGGCTGCGAGAAATCCGCTGCTTGCGCTGCTTGGAACAGATGCGGATACGTTGGGCGCTACTGCGGAATATATGAAATGGACGGTTGCATACGGCGCAATGCCTGCCATCTTGAATGTAGTCATGGCTTATATGGTGCGTTCTGAGGGGAGTACAGTCCATGCAAGCATTGGCACTATGAGTGGATGTGTTTTGAATATTGTGCTTGACCCGATTTTCATACTGCCGCAAGGCTTGAATATGGGGGCGGCAGGCGCCGGCTTTGCTACATTCCTGTCAAACTGTGCCGCATGTCTGTATTTCTTTGGACTGTTATATGTACGGCGGGGAAAGACTTACGTATGTGTGGATATCAGGATGTTTCGGATGACAAAAGATATAGTAAAGGAAATCTGCGGGGTCGGCGTACCGGCTTCCATTCAGAATCTTTTGAATGTGGTGGGGATGACCGTGCTGAATAATTTCACAGCGTCCTACGGTTCAGCGGCAGTTGCGGCGATGGGAATCGCACAGAAGATTGACATGGTACCCATGTATGTAGCGCTTGGAGTATCCCAGGGAATTATGCCGTTAGTCAGTTATAACTATGCTTCCAACAATCGCAGAAGGATGAAGCAGACGGTAGTTTTTTCGGCAAAGATTACGGTAGGGGTGCTTGGCTTGATTGTGGTCTGCTTTTTTGTTGGTGCGGATTTCTTTATGGGGATGTTTATCCAGAATGAGGAAATAATTGGTTATGGCACCAGATTCCTCAGGGGGTTATGTCTGGCATTGCCGTTTCTGAATATGGATTTTCTGGCAGTCGGCGTATTTCAGGCCGTGGGAATGGGGAAAAAGGCGTTTGTCTTTGCAATCCTCAGGAAAATTGTTATGGAGATTCCGGCGATTTATGTGTTGAACAGGATGCTTCCCCTCTATGGAATGGCCTATGCACAGTTTGCGACAGAGGTGATTTTGGCGGCTGTGGCTGTGATGACGCTTAGGAGGATGTTTGGGGAGAAGGCAGGAACATAAAAGTTCATGATTTTTACAAGTTGACAAATAAATTTTCAATCCAGGCTTTCTCGACCGCTTTCTTGTCGCAGAGTTTCTTTTTCTTGGTATTTACGCAACGATAATAGCGGTATACTTTTATCGTGTGGCTTGTGCCGCTTTCCTCTACCATGAAAGAGCCGCATTTTCCGCAAACTGGCTTTGTTGTCATCAAATAATCGTTCTCTGTTTTGTGTCGGGCGGGAGTATTTTCATTTTCGTCAGATGCTCCTGTACCGTTTTAATAATTCTTTCGGGACAATCGTTGGAATACCGTCCTCCTTGACTACATCACGATAGCTATATTCCCCCATATAGCGGCGGTTTTTCAACAAGTGGTTCATAATATTCAGTGTGATTTTCCCGCCACTGTCCCTTAATACTTTCTTCTCGTTGGTTATCGGAAGAATGGCGGGCGTAAATCGCACCTTTCATTTATCTCCGCCACCTTTTATGAACAGGCCTATTGATGTTTTCGAGCGATGCCACATATTTTCTTGCCAAGTACTTTTCTTTGATACTATTTACATATTGAGGAAGACCGGAACACGCATCGCTAACTGTAATACCATCCATAACAGCAGAGGCCGCCGCCGGAACAATCGCATTTTGTTGGTCAGTGAAAAGCGAATAAAAACTAAAGTAGCTCACTATTGCTGAAGCTGTAAATGCAAAAGATTGTTGGCCAATTTTAATGAGATCTTTTTTATATGATAAAAGATCTTCTAATGAAAAAAATTCACCGCTTTCTTGATGTGCAATCAGCTGTTCAATTTGCGACATGTAAGCTTTTCGTGCGGTATTGAAACTACGCATTTTTCTTAATTGCACAAACTGTTTAAGAGGAATGTGATTTAAGTTAGCAGGCAATGAAAACTCAATATTGTTTTGGGCTGCCTTAATTCTCTTTTGATTCTCTCTGGAAACTGTCAAATCCCTGTTAATTAAGTACTGAGAATATTTCTGAACATCGGTAATCATTTCATATTCGTGTCGCTTAGAAATAATATCTGCAAGAATACTCATATATACAAACGCCAAATCATTTGAAATGTGAATTCCCTCTCGGCAAGGTGTTGCAATATCATTATTTATACAAAAGTCGAAAAATGTCTGCGAATACTTTCCACTAAAAAGTGTACAATCTTGATGATATCGTTTTTTCCATTTTTTAATCTGCGTTCCAGATTTGCTTCCGTAAAAATATGCGCCATACCAATCGGGATGTAAAAGAAATTTTTCAAATTCTTCACATGCCAGAATAGAGGCATGAAGACCTTCTTTGGTGTTAGAATATAATTAGTACAAGTTAGACATGGAAAATTCCAAACAGAAA